>NZ_JAJOHP010000159.1:0-360 GCF_021109375.1 Arthrobacter sp. AK01 | reverse complement strand
CTCCTCGACGGCCTCACCGGCGCCTGCAGCGTCGCGATGAGCGCCGGGAAACTGCCCTCCAACGGCGGACTCCGCCCCCAACTCACCGTCACCATCGACCACCGCGACCTCCTCGAACAACTCAACGGCACCGGCCACCACCAGCCCGGCACCAGGACACAAACCGGCACCGGCATAGGCACCGGCACCGCCACGTTCATAGGGACAGGCACAGGCACTGGCACCGATCGATTGAACACAGGCACCGCAACGTTCACCGGCCCAATGCACCCGAACACCATCCGCAAAATAGCCTGCGACGCCGACATCATCCCCGTCCTGCTCGGCAGCGACTCCCGCGTCCTGGACATCGGCCGCACC
>NZ_JAJOHP010000158.1:0-365 GCF_021109375.1 Arthrobacter sp. AK01 | reverse complement strand
CGCTACCCCGGCTGATGCTGCGATGATGATGCAGCTTGGCGCTGACGGAGTGTTCGTTGGTTCGGGGATCTTCAAGTCCGGCAACCCGGCAGAGCGTGCCGCCGCCGTCGTACTGCTTTGCTTGCTACCAGCCGCGCTCTGCGAGGCGGTGGGGCTGCGGGATGTCGTCGACGTTGATGCCCACCATCGCTTCGCCGAGGCCGCGGGAGACCTTGGCAATGACATCGGGATCGTCGTGGAACGTGGTGGCCTTGACGACGGCGGCGGCACGCTCTGCCGGGTTGCCGGACTTGAAGATCCCCGAACCAACGAACACTCCGTCAGCGCCAAGCTGCATCATCATCGCAGCATCAGCCGGGGTAGCG
>NZ_JAJOHP010000157.1:0-395 GCF_021109375.1 Arthrobacter sp. AK01 | reverse complement strand
TACTGATCCGGACCTCTTCTCCAGTTGCGGGGACAGGATTTGAACCTGTGACCTCTGGGTTATGAGCCCAGCGAGCTACCGAACTGCTCCACCCCGCGTCGCAAGAACAACTCTACCGCACCCCTCAGGGTACTTCTGACCATATGAGGGCAATGGTGCCGCAGATCACTTCCAGCATGCGCGGCTTCCACTGGATCCTCACGGGAAAGGTGATCAGGTTCGTGGCTCCGGGCAATTTCGGGCAAAACAAAAGGTCCGGATCAGTAATTACTGATCCGGACCTTTTCTCCAGTTGCGGGGACAGGATTTGAACCTGTGACCTCTGGGTTATGAGCCCAGCGAGCTACCGAACTGCTCCACCCCGCGTCGCAAGAACAACATTACCGCCCGGTGAA
>NZ_JAJOHP010000156.1:0-402 GCF_021109375.1 Arthrobacter sp. AK01 | reverse complement strand
GTCTATGTTGTCCCTGCCACGACCGGTGTTGAGTACCTGGTCGGTGGCAAGGTTGTTGCTGCCGGGACGTACCCGGGAACGGGCACGGTGACGGTCACAGCACGGGCGAAGACGGATTATGTGCTGGCTTCCGGTGCGACCGCGTCCTGGTCTGCCACTTTCAATGCGACTCCGTTTGTCGTGACTCCTGCTGCGGTGACGTTCACGGACAAGGACGGCACGAAGGACGACGTTTATGTGGTCCCGTCCACGACGGGTGTTGAGTACCTGGTCGGTGGGAAGGTCGTTGCCGCCGGGACGTACCCGGGAACGGGCACGGTGACGGTCACAGCACGGGCGAAGGCGGATTATGTGCTGGCTTCCGGTGCGACCGCGTCCTGGTCTGCCACGTTCAAGGCGACC
>NZ_JAJOHP010000155.1:0-466 GCF_021109375.1 Arthrobacter sp. AK01 | reverse complement strand
CGCAGCGATCGCGTTCCGCTCAATACACGGAATCTGCACCAACCCCCCGATCGGATCACACGTGAGCCCCAGGTTATGTTCCATCGCGATCTCCGCAGCGTTCTCCACCTGCCCCGGCGTACCCCCCATCACCTCAGCCAACCCAGCAGCAGCCATCGACGACGCCGAACCCACCTCACCCTGACAACCCACCTCAGCCCCCGAAATAGAGGCCTGCTCCTTATACAACACACCCACAGCACCAGCGGCGAGCAGGAACTTCACCACCACATCATCCCGGTCCTGCTGGGAGGCCTTGTCCATGCCCGGAGCATAATTCAACGCGTAATACAGCACCGCCGGGATAATCCCCGCAGCACCATTCGTCGGCGCCGTCACCACCCGGCCACCCGAAGCGTTCTCCTCATTGACAGCCAGGGCGATCAGGTTCACCCACTCCTGCCAATACTTCGGATCGTTCCGGTCC
>NZ_JAJOHP010000154.1:0-502 GCF_021109375.1 Arthrobacter sp. AK01 | reverse complement strand
CATCCGGGTGATGGTGTCTTCGTCGGTGAGGTTCCGGACTTTGTCCAGGGCGGTGCTGATGATGGTCGCGGACCGGGACGGCACCAAAGCCGATCCGAGGGCCTCGGCGAGGACTTCGCGGCGGGCCGGGATTTCCTGCCCGGCCATGCCCTTCCGGGGGAGGACCTCGGCGGCGAGGGCAAGCCGTCGCCGGGCCTCGCCGATGCCGATCCGCAACCGGGCCCGCAGGAACTCTGCCGCGTTCCGGTACCCGTCATCCACAACACTGGCCTTGGACCCGGCCCCATCCACGGACAGTGCTGCGCCAATCGTGGAAAGTGCTGCGTTGGTGGAGCGTGCTTCACCAGCGGAAACTGGTGCCTCCGGATCCGTTGCGCCCGTGACTTGGTCTGTCCAGCCGGTCCGCCATTCCGGCGCTGCTGCCGAGGACCCCGGCCGGGAGTTTTGTGCCTCAAGCCGGGTCCGTTCCACCGCGTGGGCTGCGACGATCTGTAAGTACTCC
>NZ_JAJOHP010000153.1:0-665 GCF_021109375.1 Arthrobacter sp. AK01 | reverse complement strand
GTATCTTCGGACACGGGCTCTGGCTTCCGCCTCAGCATCGAGTACAGGTGCGCCTGCTGCTGGCGGAAGTGGCCGTGCGCGGTGAGGCCGAACTCGTAGGCGGACTCGGCATGCTGGGTGAGATCCACACCGGTGACTTCGTGCTCGTGGGCCACGCGGAATCCGATGGTCTTGTGGATGGCCCGGCCGATGACCAGGGTGCCCAAGCCGGAGAGGGCAATGGTGATCAGGACGGCCATGGTCTGTGCAATGAGCTGCTGGGGACCGCCACCGTAAAGGAGGCCGCCGCCGACGCCGTCCACGGGCAGGGCGATGAAGCCCAAGGACAACGTACCTATGACACCGGCCCCGAAGTGCACGCCCACAACATCCAGGGAATCGTCGAAGCCGAACTTGTATTTCAGGTCAACGAACACTGCGCAAGCGGCGCCGGCCACGAGGCCCAAGCCCAGGGCGGCAAGCGGGCTGATGTTGGCGCAGGACGGGGTTATCGCCACGAGGCCGGCCACTACGCCGGACGCCGCACCAAGGGAAGTCGGGTGTCCGTGCCGGATCTTCTCTACGACGAGCCAGCTCAGCATGGCCGCGGCCGGGGTGACCAGGGTGTTGACCCAGATGAGGCCTGCCTGCTCCACCGTGGTGGCAGCGCCGCCGTTGAAGCCGAA
>NZ_JAJOHP010000152.1:0-697 GCF_021109375.1 Arthrobacter sp. AK01 | reverse complement strand
CCCTCGCACGACGACGCTGCGACACCCTCTACGCCATGCTCCGCGACGGCACCCTCTACCAACCCCCAACACCCAAAACCGCTTGACGAAAAACATAGGGACACTCTCACCCCTTGCGGCAACGCTCCTTGGCGCACCCTCGACGACGGCACTTACCCGCATGTGTGTGGGGGGCGGTCGCCCTGGAAGATCCCGTCGGCCCCCGCCCGCAGTCACTCTGTGATGGGCTTCACTTCGCCCAATTTCGTTCGATTGAGAGTGATTCGACCGCGTTGTGACACCGTTTGGCCTGTGTTTGTGGGGTTTTTGGGTGGTGTTGGGGTGGATTTGTGCCGAGGCTTGGGGACGTGTAATGTCTTCTGAGTCGCCGCGAGTGAGACAGCCTGGAGCTGAGAACCGCGGAGGCCGACCCCCTTGATAACAGCCTGAAAAACGGCCCGCTTTTGAGCGTGCCTGTGCAGGGTGGGGCCGAAGATTGGATCGAAAATCGCGGAAACGATGATTTGCCAAGATCCAGTTGATCGGGTAAGTTTGGAAAGTTGCTCCGGAGCGATCCTGGACCCTGTGGGGTGTGGGTGGTGCCGGTTGTGTCTGTTGTTTGAGAACTCAATAGTGTGCCAAGTTTGTTGATACCGATTGTTTTATTGATTGGTTGAAATTTATGCCAGTTCTGTCATGCACCCCCGTGTGTGGTGGG
>NZ_JAJOHP010000151.1:0-780 GCF_021109375.1 Arthrobacter sp. AK01 | reverse complement strand
GGCACGGCGGAGCTCTGCGACGTCGGGACCGGGCCCAACAGCCGGCCACGGAGCGAAGCGGAGTGGACGCCCAAAGGGGTGCGAGCCCTGCGAGCATGCTTCTCCCCTGGCCCCCGCGGATCCGCCCAGGTCATCGCCGCCAAGGCTTGCCGCACGCATCAGGTGAGTGGTGCCGGCCCCGTTGCGGGAACGGCGGTCCGTCGCCGGCAACCACCCACCCAACCCAGCCACCTGCGCCGGACCGCCCGCCCACAAAAGGCGAACGGCCCGCCCCGGTTATGTGGCGCTGTCGGTCGCGCGGGTGTTGAATCGGCGGAAGTTGGCGGCGATTTCCTGGGCGATGTCAGCTATCGGTGTTCCCGGTGTGATGGTCTTCTCTTCGTCGGCGGAGAACTCCACCGGTTCGCCGTCGTCGTCGTAGTGGTCCGGCCCGTAGTAGAGCTGATCCGTGTTGAACGTGGATTCCAGGGGGTTCTTCCAGCTGAATGAACCGGGGCCAATCGTGAATGTGTGGCAGCCTTCGCTCTGAAGGAAAAAGGTGGCGGTGCCTCCGCCGGTTTGGTCGACGTCAAGTTCCAGGCCTTCGGCTTTCATCGCGTCCACCAGTTCACGCGCGGGAAACCAGGTAATCTCTTCGGCGTCCTGTCGGGTTTCGGGGCTTTCAGTCATGATCGTTCTTCCTTTACCAATGGGGTGGGGGGGGGGGGGGGGGGGGGGGGGGCGGCCGGGCGGGCGGGCCGGGGGGCGGGGGGGGGGGGGTGCGGGAGCGGGCCGACCAGG
>NZ_JAJOHP010000150.1:0-1016 GCF_021109375.1 Arthrobacter sp. AK01 | reverse complement strand
GGGTGGTGGAGCGGTGCCTAGCTGTGGGCGGCGAGGATGGTGGAGGCTTCCTGGCGGGTGGTGCCGGAGGACTCGATGTGGGCCAGGGCGGCCGGGATTTCCCAGCCCTTCTTCCGCATCGCGGTGGCCCAGAGGCGCCCGGCCCGGTACGAGGACC
Source organism: Arthrobacter sp. AK01 (assembly GCF_021109375.1). Classification (NCBI taxonomy): domain Bacteria; kingdom Bacillati; phylum Actinomycetota; class Actinomycetes; order Micrococcales; family Micrococcaceae; genus Arthrobacter; species Arthrobacter sp. AK01. The sequence continues at coordinate 859 of NZ_JAJOHP010000150.1, read as the reverse complement.
GCACCAACGGACCCGACATCACACCAAGGAAACCGATCTCCTGGGCTTCTTCCTGGAGGTCCACGAACTCCTGCGGCTTGACCCACCGGTCCACCGGCAAGTGCCGCTCGGACGGGCGCAGGTACTGGGTGATCGTGATCAAATCACACCCGGCCTCGTGCAGGTCCCGCAGCGCCTCGGAGATTTCCTCCCGGGTCTCGCCCATGCCCAGGATCAGGTTGGACTTGGTCACCATGCCCAAATCACGGCCCTGCGTGATGACATCCAGGGACCGCTCGTACCGGAACGCCGGACGGATCCGCTTGAAAATCCTCGGCACCGTCTCGACGTTATGCGCGAACACCTCAGGCTTGGAATCACAGATCGCCGCGATGTGCTCAGGCTTGCCGGAGAAATCAGGGATCAGCAACTCCACCCCCGTGCCCGGGTTCAGTTCGTGGATCTTCCTCACCGTTTCGGCGTACAACCAGACACCCTCATCGGCCAGGTCATCACGGGCCACTCCGGTCACCGTGGCGTACCGCAACTGCATCGCCTGGACGCTCCGGGCCACCTTGGTGGGTTCGAACATGTCCACCGGGGACGGTTTACCGGTATCGATCTGGCAGAAATCACACCGCCGGGTACACTCGGAACCGCCGATCAGGAACGTCGCTTCCTTGTCTTCCCAGCACTCGAAAATGTTCGGGCAACCGGCCTCTTCACAGACCGTGTGCAGGCCTTCCTTCTTCACCAGGTTCTTGAGCTGGACAAACTCAGGACCCATCTGGACCTTGGCCTTGATCCACTCGGGCTTGCGTTCAACCGGGACCGCCGCGTTACGCGCCTCAACGCGCAGCAACTTACGGCCTTCAGGTGC
>NZ_JAJOHP010000015.1:0-85330 GCF_021109375.1 Arthrobacter sp. AK01 | reverse complement strand
GCTTATTTCCTCCGGGAATTTCCCACACCTTGCCCAAGGGTAGACAGGCCTCCGTCGGCCACAGCTCCGCAAGCTTCGCCAGCAGCCAAAAAACAACGGGGGGAGAGGGGAGCTGGCCGGTCACCATTGGTCGCCCCACCCACCACCTTTCTCGGCAAAAGAAGGAGCAACACCATGAACGCAGCACCCACGCTGGAAATGCTTGACCCCACCACCCTGACCGTGGACACCAACGTCCGCAAGGAAGCCGGACTCACCAAAGAGTTCGTGGCCAGCATCAAAGAACACGGCGTGCTGGTGCCCGTCGTCGCCCACCGGACCGAGGACGGAACCGTGCACGTCCTGATGGGACAGCGCCGCACCCTTGGAGCCGTAGAGGCAGGAGCGGCGAGCATTCCCGTGCTCGTCGGGGCCACCCCCGAGGAAGCGGAACGCCTCGCCACGCAGGTAGTGGAGAACGACCACCGCAGCGCACTCACCGACGGCGACCGCGCCGAAGCGTTCCACCAAATGGCGCTGCTGGGAGTGAGCGCCAGCGTTATCGCCCGGAAGATGGGAGCCAAGAAAGCCGTGGTGGAAACTGCGCTGAAGGTCAAAGCGAACGCCACCGCAGCCCAGGCACTGGACCAAGGCCTGACGCTGGAACAGTCCGCCGTGATCGAGGAATTCGCGGACGACGCCGACGCAGTGGCCACGCTCGAACGCCTCGCCACTGAGAACCCCGGCAACTTCGCCCACCGGGCGCAGCGGCTCCGGGACGAGCGCAAGAACAACGCCCTGCTCGCCGAAGCCTGCGCCGAGGCTGCCGCTAAAGGCCTCACCGTGCTGGAACAAGACCCCAGCTACTACGACTACAAGGGACCCGCCGCCCTGATCTCCGCACTGACCACCGCCGAGGGTGAACGCCTCAGCGAGACGGATGCCGACGCGGTATACATCGGCATCGGATACAGCGGCTTGATGACGAGGTTCGCCGTCGCGGACTGGAAGGCCCGTGGACTGCGGAAGGACGGCAAAGCCCCGGCAGGAGGCATGACCGAGGAGGAAAAGGCCGCACGCCGGGAGGTCATCGAAAACAACAAAGCCATGGACTCGGCTGAGGTGGTACGCAGGGAATTCGTCAAAACCCTGCTGGCACGCAAGGCCCTGCCAAAGAACGCCCAGAAGTTCATCGCCCACACCATTGCCCATTCCAGCTACATCCTGACCAAGGCCTTGAACAAGACCGAACTCACGGCCGAACTGCTGGGCACCGGCACAGGGTATGGCGAGTTCACCGCCTACGTGGACAAGCCCACTACCAAACCCGAAACGGTCACCTTCGCCATGATGATCACCGCCTATGAGGCAAACATCGATCGCACGAGCTGGCGGACACGAGGAAGCGACACCCGCTACTACCTCACTCAGCTCACGGCATGGGGATACGAAGCCAGCGACGTTGAAAAGATCATCCTCACCGACCCAAAGAAAGAAACCGAGGAAACCACGGAAAGCGCGGACGACGAACCCGCAGCCGCCTAGACCCCTTGCCGGGCGGAACCCCCACCGCCCGGCAAGGCCCTGCGGCCACTCACCACGACAGGGCCGGGGGCCTCCCAAACGTCGGGCGGTCCGCCGCCCAGGGCGAACCACAGCAGCCAATCACCAGCGGCGGACCGCCGTTCAACGCCACCAGGCACACGGGCACCAAAAGCCGCGCCTTGTCGGCTACCTGGCTACTCCATCAACTCACCACCAAAAAGTTTTGTCAGAGCCCACCGCTAAGCTCATCCCATGGCAGCACAGACAGGAGTCACCGTGAACACGCAGACACCCCCAGGGATCACGCTCGCCGAGATCTTCCCTGGCCTCTCCCAATCCTTGATCACCTGATGATGGGGGCGCTGATCTTCCTGGTTGTCGCCACTGTCTATCTGGGCTTCGGATGGATGATCGCCCACTCCAGAATGGAGGACATCGAATCCGACACCCTTCCGTTCGACTTCGGCTTCATCACCGCCATATCCCTGCCCCTGATCCTGCTGAACAGCATGCGCAGCATGACCGGACTGATCCTCGGCGTCGTAATCGGAGCAATCCTCGCCCTGGGCATCTACCTTCTGCGGCGCCGGCACCGTGCAACCCACCCAGGAACCACGCGCTGACACGCAAGACTTCAGTCTTGTAGACTGAACCACAGATTTCCTTTTTGCCGAGAGGAACGAAGCAGGACCGGCCAGCGCCGGTCCTGCTTTGTTTAACCCACAAACACCGCGCACCTTCCCCATGGGCCCAAACAACCGCCGCCGACCCACCACCCGCAGGGGAACAGGTCCTTTCAGCCGGGACCACACACTGGGGCACGCGAAATCACCTGACGCAGGCACAAAACCCCACCGCCCAGGGCAGCTCCTAAAGAAGCCGGGGGAGTACCGACGGGGTACTACCCGCAATCTTCCCAAACTCACCAGACACCCAAATCACCCGAAAATCACTACCAAAAACAGGTCAAAAACCCCTAGAAATAAGGGTGAAAGCCTTTAAATCCGATTGGATAAAAGCTAGAATAGTAGTAGCAAGTCAGCCAGACGAACCTAACCAAACTGATACGAAACGCAGGACTGAAAATGACTACTTCAACCACCGATTACACGGTTTACACCAAGCCCGGTTGCCCGAACTGCGACCGCACCATGGAGTACTTCGATTCCAAAGGCATCACCTACACGGCCGTGGACATCACCGAAGTGCCCGCCGCTTTGGAGTACATCACCCAAGAGCTGGGCTACTCCCAGGCCCCCGTCATCGTGAACAACTCCGATGACCAGGACCACTGGTCCGGCCTCCGCCGGGACAAGCTCGTCCAGGCCGCCATGAGCCACAGGGCAGCGTGAGAACGCACCCCGTGGACGGGTTCAAGATCACCCCGCGCATCCCGTTGGAAGTTGACCTGTTCCGGGAGACCACCCCCAGCGGCAGGGTCTACCCCGACGCGAAGGAAGAACCCTTCGCCGGCTACTACGGCATCCCTCCCAGCGTCGAGGACGACCGCTACCTTGCCGCGATCAGCAGGGCACCCATCGGGGCAGGCGGCCTGTGGGACGAACACACCGCAGACCAGCACCAACCCAACGACCTCACCCACGATGCACCGGGTGGGACCGAACCTCAGAACGAAACCAGCACCGAGAACACCACCAGCGCACGAGGAAAAGGAACCATCATGGCCGGCGAAACCACCATCACTGTCATTGGAAACCTGACATCGGATCCAGAGTTGCGGTTCACCCCTTCGGGATCCGCGGTAGCGAATTTCACGATCGCATCCACGCCCAGGACCTTCGACCGTCAGTCCAACGAGTGGAAGGACGGGGAGACGCTGTTCCTCCGCGCGTCCGTGTGGCGGGAAGCGGCCGAGAACGTGGCTGAGTCCCTGACCAAGGGCACCCGCGTGATCGTGTCGGGACGGTTGAAGTCCCGGTCATATGAGACCAAAGAAGGGGAAAAGCGCACCGTCATCGAACTCGAAGTAGACGAGATCGGCCCCTCACTGCGTTACGCAAACGCGAAAGTAAACCGCACCCAGCGCAGCAACCAGGGCGCAGGGAACGGGGGAGGTTTCGGCAACCAGCCCAGCAGCGGGCAGCCCGCCCGGCAGGAGGATCCATGGGCCGCGAACCAGTCCGCGAATGCCGGTTCCTGGGGCAACGGCCCCGACTCCGAACCCCCGTTCTAAACACCCAGGTGGTGGGTCGGCTACCCAGCTGGCCCACCACCCTCAACTCCACATCCAAGGAACCAGAACATGACCCATGCAGAGGATCTTCGCCGTTGGGCGAAAGGAACGTACACGACCGAAGCGGCGACCGAGCTGTTGCTGCGGGCGTTCAACGGGCGTTTCGCCGAACCGGGCAACCCCTGGATCCACACGCCGGCGACCACCGGTCACGGGACAGACCAGGGGGCGTGGATCGATTTCGACGTGCTGGCCGAAACCGCCCACAACGGCGCCTATTCCGGGGGAGAGGGGCGCTTCTTGCTGTTGACGGCATCGTTGGCGGGGAATGTCCATGTGGTTCTCGCTGATGTCCTGACGGGTTTGGACCGTCATGTGATTGATCTGGTCCTGGCGGCAGTGTCCCACGCGACAGGCAGCCATGATCACCCCGGGATCACCGTGGCCGAGGATGGGACCCCGAAGTTCTCCGGTCTGCCGACGACGCTGTACCCGTGGCCCGGTGACGATGACTTCCGTTGAGAAGAAGGGGCCCTACTTCACTGAAGAGGACCTGAAACAGATCCGTGCTGCGGTTCAAGCCGTCGGGCAGCTCGAGGGATATGTGTCCATTACGGACTTCGTTGAAGCAGCTGCCCGCCGGGAACTGCGACGGCTGCAGCGCAAGTACAACAACGGCAGGAAATGGCCCGGAGTCGAAGCCGGCGAACTCCGCCCGGGGCGACGCACCCGCGCTGAAGCAGCAGCAAGAGAGGACCACCCATGACCACCACCCAGCACAAGGTACGGCTCATGTTCGGAAGTGTCTTCGCCGTTCTTGCCTTAGCCGGTTGCACCGCCCAGGGCGGACCGCACGTTGTTCCCGCCGGCAGCCAAGCACCATTGCAGGAAGTGCCGTGCGAGGCGACAGGCACAGCGGCGCGGCCGACGGCACTCCACGCCACAGCCAGCGGCCCCTACGCGGTGGAGAAAGTGGTCGATGGTGACACGATCCGGATCAGCTGCAACGGCACCAGCACCCGCGTCAGACTCGTTGGCATCAACGCCCCGGAAAGCGTCAAAGAAGACGCACCCGTCGAATGCGGAGGACCGGAAGCGTCCACCTACCTGCACTCACTCCTGGACGGACACCAAGTGTTCCTCTCCGCCGATCCCGGACAAGGTGTGCGGGACAAGTACGACCGGATTCTTGCCTACATCTGGACCGCCGATGGCACCCTGGCCAACCGGGCCATCCTTGAACACGGCCACGCCGAAGCTACCGGCTACGGCAAGCCCTTCGCCTACAGCGGCGACTTCACCGCGGCCGCTGACCAAGCCCAGAACAGCAAAGCGGGCCGATGGAGTTGCTGAACCCACCCACCACCCAACACCGAATCCTTAGGGGAACACCATGGCCGTCGTTCTGATCTTCTTCGCAGCGTTCGCCGCCGTCGCCCTGGGCGGCTGGATCATCTACGCACTCACGCACCCGGTAGCCGCCGGCCAAGGCATCCTCATCTTCCTCTGCAAAGCCGCCGGAGTCATCGCGCTGATCACCGCCGTGGTGGCCTGGCTCGGCCAGAGCCTGCTCCAGGCAGTACCACCGGCCCTGTTCATGGTCGCCTTCTTCTTCGCCGCGAACCGACTCGAACGCCGCTGGCGTCGCTGGTAATCCGGTCATGCCCACGACGCCTGACGAGGCCCGCTTCTGGTCCAAGGTCATCAAAGGACCGCGGGAGAATGACTGCTGGCTCTGGACCGGTGCGGTCGGTGACGACGGCTACGGGCGGTACTGGATCAAGACGCCGACAGGTCAACAGGCCGTCCGGCCTCAACGCTTCGCATACCTGCTGTTGACCGGCGAGCAGCTGGACCCCGACACCAAGCTGATGCATTCATGCGATATCCCACTCTGTGTACGTGCCACCGGTGGAATGGACAGCCACCTGTTCCCTGGCACGCAAGCGGAGAACCTGATTGACCGGTCACAAAAGAGACGCCACGCCAACGCCCATTCGTGGCGATGGCGTGGCGTCGGCCGCGCAAACTTCACCGCTCAATCGCGGCAGCTCCGTGATGCGCTCAAAGAGCGCGGATGGGACGAATCAGTGATCCGACCCCTCATGTCCGGACACGACCCCGACGCTCCCACTCTCTTCTGACTCCGGGGCTCCGGCCAGCTCATTATCGGTGCCGGTCTTGGTCTTCTTCGGTGTGGCCACGTCGATGCTGCGGACGTAGGAAACGCTGACGTCCAGGAGCTCTGCAATGCCCTGGCGGGTCTCACCGGTGGCGAGCATCTTCCGCACTGTTACCTTCGCATCATCCATGGCCGCAGCCGCGTTCTTCTTCGCCGTGGCGATCAGTTCCGCTGCCTGCCGTTCGGCTTCCTCAACTCCCGCTTCAGCCATCATCGTGGCAGCGTGGTAATCGGTAGCCAGCGACTGAAGCGTCGCTTCACGTTCGCGCCGTTTCGCAGCCAGTTCCTCGGTCTTCCGGCGTGCCTGAACGATCATCGTGTTGCGCGTCTTTCCAGCCATCACGGCCCCCTCTGGTGTGGTCGGTTTCCTGTCTCCGGTCCCCATTCTCGCAGAAGCCGGCGGGCCACCTGGAAACCTAACGGTTACAAGCCCACGCGTGTCCGATCCGGAAGGGCCGGCGGGGGCGTTCCGGCCGGTTTGCGGGCGCTGGCAGGGGTTAGACACAACTTGCCCTGGTCAGGCATGGAACCAGAGTTGCTTGTCGAGCTGTGCATAACCCCCGCCAGCGAGAATCAACAATCAAAGCTGCCGCTTTTCATATGGATACTCGCATCAATCCTGATGGACTGAACCCGACGTTTCTCGAACCGATACTCGCCAGCTCGCATCACACTCAAAACGCCAAATTCAGTCACACCTCTTGCATTTCGAATAAACGAGGCCGATTCCGCTAGAATCGGGTCATGATGTCGCTGCACGTTCTCAGTGCTGGCACCGGTTACCTGTACTACACACAGGAGACCGCCAGCGGTGATGAGCTACGCGCATGCGACCGCCAGCTGGGCGACTACTACACCGCGCAGGGCCTTCCCCCGGGACAGTGGCTCGGCCGCGGAGCCGACGCACTGGGAGTGTCGGGGAACGTCACCGAAGCCCAAATGGCCAACCTTTTTGGGCAGGGCCGGCACCCGGAATACGAGGCAATCCTCGCCGCGAAGCTCGCCGACGGTATGCCAGCCAAAAAGGCTGAGAAGGCCGCCCAGGCGGAGGCAAAACTAGGCCGCCGCTACTACGACTACGGCCCCAAAGACAACGCCCTGGCCAAGACCATAAGCGTCCGCGAGAGCGACTTCGAACGCATGCAGGGCCGCAAACCCACCGCAGCCGAACGGCACCGGATACGGGCTTTCGCAGGGGCTGTGATGTTCCGTGAAGGCCACGGACGCCCACCCTCGTCCAAGGAAGAACTTGGCAAGTACATCACCGCGCAGATGCGTCCCCAGCAGAACGCAGTGGCCGGGTACGACCTGACCTTCACCCCGGTCAAAAGCATCTCCGTGCTGTGGGCCCTCGGCGATACTGACACCCGCCGTCTGGTCGAAGAAGCCCACCAAGCCGCGTTGAAGCAGTCCGTGGAGTATCTGGAAACCCACGCCCTGGCCACCCGTTTGGGCACCAACGGCATCGCCCAAACCTCCGTCAAAGGCGGACTGACGGCCACGGCGTTCCGTCACCACGATTCCCGCCTTGGGGACCCGAACCTGCACACCCACCTTGTGGTCTCTAACAAGGTCCAGGACCTGCAAGGGAACTGGAAGACCATCGACGGTAAGCTGATGCACCGCTCAGCTGTGGCCGTCTCTGAGCACTACAACACCCGGATCCAGGCCTACCTTGAAGAGCACGGTGTGGAGTTTGAAGCCCGCACCGTCAACGGGTCCAAGCAGCCCGTCATGGAAGTAGCCTCCGTCCCCCGGGAACTGAACGCGCTGTTCTCCAAGCGCAGCGCAGGTATCCGTTCGAGCCTGACCGAACTACGCCAGGCGTACGAAGAACAGCACGGCCACAGCCCCGACCAAGCCGCCTTGCTCAAACTCGCACAAGCCGCAACACTGGACACGAGGCCCGACAAAGAGAAACCCAGGACCCTCGCCGAGCAGGCCAAAGCATGGAGGCAGGAAGCCGGAACCCTCTACACGGAACAGGCCCTGAAACGGATCACCGGTACCCGTTCCCGGACACAACGCCCCGCGGAGACCGGGATCGACATTGACGCCGTTGCGCGTCAGGTCGTCACCGCTGTTTCGGACAAGCGCTCCACCTGGACAGCGCAGAATGTCATGGCCGAAGCCAACCGTTGGGCACGCGAATACGCCGTCGAACACGGCCCGGTCCCGGCCGGTACCGTGGAACAGGTGGTCTCCCACAGCCTCAGCACTGCGTCGGTGCGTATCACCCCGGACCAGGTTCACGGCCGGTTCGAAGCACTCACCCGGAACGCCGGAACGGCTGACTTCAACCACCGCACCGATACCCGGTACACCTCCACGAAGATCCTCGAAGATGAGAACCTGCTGCTGCGCGCCGGGAAGAAAGACGTCATTCCGGCAGCCTCCATGCAGGACTTCGACGCCGCCGTGGACGCCTACAATCTCGCCGTGGCCACCGGGGAAAAATCCCACCCGCTGGACGCCGGCCAGATCGAGCTGGCCCGCGAGTTCGCCACCTCATCGAAGCTCCTGGCCGTCGGCATTGGTGCCGCCGGTACCGGAAAATCCAGTTCCATGGGCTTGGTCCGGGCCGCCATCACGCACGCGGGAGGCAGGGTCATCGGACTTGCACCCTCAGCCGTCGCAGCGGCGAACCTGGGCGAGCAACTCGGCATCACCGCGGCGACAACAGACAAGTTCTTGCTCAGCCCCAACGAGGCCTTCAAGGTCACGCCCGGCACCCTCGTGATCGTCGATGAAGCCGGTATGCAGGGCACCGGCAAACTCGCCGACGTCGTGCGGGCAGTGGAGGCCGGCGGCGGACTCGTCCGCCTCATCGGCGATGACCGGCAGCTCTCCGCCGTCCAAGCCGGTGGCGCGCTGCGGCTGCTGATCAACGAGGTTGGCGCGACCGAACTGGAGACCATTCACCGGTTCCACAGCCCCGAAGAAGCAGAAGCCTCCCTGCTCCTTCGCACCCCCACCGAGCACGAAGCTGACCCGTTCGCCTGGTACAAAGACAACGGACGGGTCCAGGCCGGAAGCATCGAAACCGTCGAAGGGCTGGCTTTCGGCTTGTGGCAGAGCCGCCTGAACCAGGGCGATGCCGCGGTGATGATGGCACCGACCAACGAAAGCTCTCAGCGGCTCTCCGAACGCGCCCAGGCCTACCGGATCGAAACCGGCGAAGTGGCAGGCACCGGGGCATCCGTGCAGCTGCGCGACGGCTCCCATGCCTGGGCCGGGGACCACATCGTGACCCGCCTGAACGACTCCCAGCTGAAGGTCAAGCGCGGCCGTGACGTCGTGAAGAACGGCGACCTCTGGACCGTCGAACAAGCCCACGAGGACGGGTCCCTGTCGGTCGCCCACCTCGAGCACGGCGGGACGATCCGGCTCCCCGCCGAATACGTCTCAGAGCACGTCCACCTTGGCTACGCCCTGACCACCCACCGCGCCCAGGGCATGACCAAAGACGCCGGAATCCCGATCCTGGACGCCTCCACCACCCGGGAGAACGCCTACGTCGCAGCAACCCGTGGCCGGGATGAGAACGTACTGTTCGTTGCCGTTGAAGAAGGCCAGGACAGGGACAGTGTTCTGGCCGCGATCGCCGGGAACCACAGTCAGGACTCCTCTGCGCACGAGGCCATGGCCACCGAATACGAACGCATCAACTCGCCCCTGACCCTGGCCGATCAGTACCGCTACGTCACCGAAGAAGCCAACACCCTGCGCATGGCCGCCATGGCACGGGAAATCCTTGGACCGGACGCTGAGAAGTTCATTGAGGCCGAGTCCTGGGTTGCTGTGGCCACCCATTTGGCCAAGGCCGAACAGACGGGTTGGGACACTGCCGGGTTGCTGCGCGCGGCAGCCGGTGAACGCGAATTCGAGACCGCCGATGACTTCTCCGCCGTGCTCGCCTGGCGCGTGGAAAAGATCATGGACAAAGCTCCCGAACTGATCGCCCAAGCAGGGGAACGCCCCCTGCAGGGACTGACCGATGAGCAACTGGCGAGCGTCCGTGCTGAAGCCGAAGCCGGTGCCCGGGCCGCACGTGAGGCAGCCGCAGCCCACGGATCGAAACCAGCTGGGCACTGGACCAACCGCCGGCACGGCAACCTCACGGACGCCGAACTTGAACGCCGGATCTTCACGACCCGGTTCACCGCACGCGAAACCTCGTCCATCAACGACCCCTCGGTTGCCCGCCGCGCCCACCAGCAACTGCGCGCGCTCCAGGACGAACACCGGATCCGCAACCAGCAACTCAAAGAATCCCAACGCACAGCCGAAACCGCTGAACGCGGGAGCCGCAGCGCCTACGGGAAGAACCCCGCCGCCGGCGCCAATACCCAGCGTGCGTGGGGAAACGAAACGATCGCCGCCCGCGCCCGGGCTGAGGAACGCCTCCGCACCCTCACACCACGCCCCGTCTCCGCCGTGCAGGCTTCCGACAGGCTGCCTGAATGGCTCGCCCCGGCGCGCGCCGCGGCAAGCCCGTACCTGCCCCCGCCATGGAAGGAAGAGCTCGCAGCCCGCCGCGAAGTCCTCGCCGCAAGGTTCGACGAACGCGGCCACCTCCTGGCGGCCACACCACCGGAATGGGCAAAGAAACTCGGACCCGTCCCGGCACGCCCCGACGCCGCCCAGCAATGGCGCGACACCGCGGCTAGCATCGAAATGTTCCGCGCCCGCTACAACGTTCCCGAAACGGAGGCCACCCCAGTGCCAGAACGGTTCAGAAACGAAGAAATCGGACAGCAACTCCACGACCAGGCAGTGACCGTCTCCAAACGCTCACACGCCCTGCCCGAGCACACCACCGACCATGACAGGACCCTGGACGCCCTGCGCGCGGTCGAACGCAACAAAGACACCCACGCCCCCGAGGCCCCGGCTCAGCGGGAATCGGACGCAGACAGGAAGGCCAACGCTCAGGAGCCGACGGCTGTCACGCCGGCTCAGATAGAGAAGCCGCGCCTAATGAACAAGATGGAACGGATGATCGCTGAGCGGCAGGCCAAGCAGGCAGCAGAGCAAAAGCCTGTCGAAAAAGCTCCAGAAACAGAAGCTCAGCGGCAAGCGCGACTCGCGGCCGAAAGAGCTGTCCGAGAGCAGCAAAGAAGCAATGATGAGCTGCGGGGTCCAGGACTGGGCTTGTAACCAGCGCGGGTTGGCCGAGAAGGCCACGGCTCCAAGTTGCCGCGCACCAGGTGCGGGATGCCGTTACACCATCACTTGGCATCTGGTCCTGGTCCTTTGACGCTAGCAGAGCCTCCTGAAGTTGGGAGCTACCGGCGGGGCAGGTAGAGGCCCGCCCTAGCAATGCGCAGTCCGGGCTCGGAGCGCGTAAAGCTTGTGCCCGAGTGCAAGGGGTTCCTGGAATGGGCGTCCCGGACGATTCTGAGTTTCCGCACTAGGGCGCATGCCGTGTGAAGTACCATCGCTATGGCTTTTTCGTCGGAGACGATACGGCCTGTCAGAACCTTCGATTCGCCGTCGTCCTCGCCCTCAAAGAGGTTCAAGAAATCGCGTGACCAGCGGCGGCCATGGGCGGCGGCCGAGCACATCTGCCACATCAGCGGCGCGGCCGGGACGTCAAAGCGCGTTGAGGCAGCTTTGATGATGTTCAGGGAACCTTTTGGCCGGAGTTTGATGTCCGAAGACTTCCAACCGTAGCGGGAAAGGCAGTCATCGAAAATTTTGAGCCGGGGCTCGTCGTAATCGCCTCCCGGGCTCACGGTCTCGTGCGCCTTCTGGAGATCGGTCAGGTCCACATACTCGAGCTGCAGTGACCTCCGTGCAATCTCTGTGGGGGAGGCGGGCTCCAGGATCCATAACCCGGTGGCTGCGTTCTCGATCGCGGCCCGGATGAGCGTGTAGGGGGCAAAGGAGTGCTGGGCGCCGGATTCGCCCATCACAGTCGTCAGGGTATGCAAATGATCGACCGCAGTGTGAAGCAAATGTCCGAGGTGATGGGACACCTGGTAAGGCTCGGTAACCGCATCGACGCCATCCAGCAGCGATCCCGGGCCTGCCGTGACCGTATTGACTCCTTCTTCCTGCCACCGAGCTATTTCGGCGAAGTTCATTCGCAGGGACCGCCAAGCGCTCCGAGAGTCTTCTTCGGACAGTCTGCGGCGTAAACCCGTCGCGGGCTGGTTCACATTTGTTTCCAAGTTGTCCTGTCAGCGGTCTGGGTTGGCGCGGGAAACGATGGTCTTGGCGCTTAGGATTTTCGCCTCGGTAGATGCTTTAGCCTGCTCGTAGGTGCCGGCTTCGGCACTAACAAGGCTTGTGGTGGCGTTGGCGTCTCGTAGTGGCACGATCACTTCCACTTCAGCATCTTAACCTCTCGTCGGGAACGAGCTTTCCAACGCTTCGACAAGCAACGAGATAGGGGCGCTGTCCGGGACGTCGACAGGCCGTCGCCCGTGCAGCGCCTTCCCCCGGAAGCCTGGAAAGGGCCTCTGGAACAGTTGGATGCCCGATTACGGGCATACGAATTTTAGGTCGCCATTGGAATCCTGCTTTTCAACCATGATCATTCGCTGGGACCCCGATTCGCGTAGGGTGCTTGGAAAGTTATCAGAGGATGTCCGATTGGATATTAGATATGAATTACAGATAGCACACGCCAGAACGGCAGTTGAGGTGGTTTTTGCACCCGAGCCATAGCGGGGCGGGATGCTTATATAGCTGACATGAACACACAAACGACGGAAGCCCCCGAGAAGACGATCGAGGAGCTGCTCCGTGACACGGCTTACGCACAGACGAAAACTATCGAGCACATGCTGGAGCAGTCCCGGCGCACCGTGGGAGTCCAGATCCGCCGCGACTTCGTCCAGACAGGCCCCCAGAATCAACCCGTGCCCGGACTCCTCTCCACCCTGGTCAGAACCCACAACGAACGCGCCCTGGACCTCTACCTCCTGCACCGGCTTTGCGCCGTCAGCGACCCCTGGGACGTCAAGAAACCATCAACTCTCTGGGGCAGAGCACTCGGCCTGAGCAGTGAAGGAAACAACACCAACTACGCCAGCGATACCGTGTCCAAGCTCTGGGGCAAACTCGTCGATCTCAAATTGGTCGAACGCACCCGCGAGTCCCGCATGGCCAAGATCACCACCCTGCACGAAAAAGGCACCGGCGACCCCTATACTCAACCTTTACCCCGCAAAGAGTCCTATTTCAACCTTCCTCTGGAGTACTGGAGCGAGGGTTGGTACCGCGAACTCTCATTCGCTGCGAAAGCAACATTGCTGATCACTAGCTCGCTGCAGCCAGGGTTCTACCTGCCCCAGGAATTCGGACCCAAGTGGTACGGCATCTCGGCCGACACCCTTAACACAGGTCTCGGAGAGCTGCAGGAGAAGAACCTTCTGGACCATGCGTATTTCCCGCGGGAGGACTGGGGCACCGTAAGCGTCACCGTCAGGGAACGCCGCTACAGCCTGCAACCGCCCTTCAAGCGCAAACTGTCGAAGAAAACCTCCGACGCGCGCTGGGACAAAACACTCGCACGATGGAAGAAAGGAGGCATCAGTGAGTCCTAACCCTTATCAAAAGCAGAAGGCCGAGCCCGTCCGCCAGTGGTTGCACACCATCGCGGTAACGATCTCGGCCATCGTCCCATCGGTACTAGCAGTACTGCAGTACGTCCAGGGCTGATTCATCCGGAGGGGTCGAAGAGTTTCGCACGCTGCTCGGCCCCTCCCAAATCCAGATCATACTCCTCCGTGCCAGGGCCGACCCGGAAGAAAATGCCACCCTATCGGGTCAAGCCCGGCCAAGAAGCCAGAAACCGAAGCGCAACGCCGGGCACGGCTCATGGCCGAACGAGCGCAGCGGGAACAGCAAAGAACCGCAGGTGAGAACCTACGCGGACCTGGACTGGGACTGTAGCGGATAGAGCGGGACTGACCCCGATTGCATTTGGTCGGAGTGACAGGGTGACTTACGGCATTATTGACCCAACACTGTACTCTCACGAATGGCTAGGCTTTGCTGATCATAGGATCTGAACGTATGTGGCGGCTTTATACCGCAATCATGGAGCGCCCCTACGACGCACATCAGCCAGTTCCTGAGCTGAAGCCACTTGCGCCGAAATACGATCCACTTCACCACCGGACATACGTCGCCGCGCTAGAGAACGCCATCACGCGCCAACCCACAGTACGGAACATCGCCCTTTCAGGCACATATGGAACCGGAAAAAGTAGCATTCTGGCTGAACTTGCTTACCGGCTCAAGGATCGCGTGCTTGAAGTCTCTCTCCTCACCCTAGGGGAAAAACCAGAGAAAACAGCGACTACTGAGGAAACCAACCCCGCAGCAGCTACAACGACGAACCGGATACAGAAGGAAATCGTCAAGCAGCTCTTGTATCAGCAGAAACCATCAGCAGCTCCAGAGTCGCGATTCCGTCGCATTACGCGAATTCAGTGGCGTCGAGAGGTCGCTTACGCACTACTCAGCGGACTTGCTGTACTCGTGGTGCTTGCTGCCCTTGGAGTCGATATTTCCGCTTTGCCCAATTTTGGAGCGGCGTTGGAACCGCTCCCCTCCTGGCTCAGAACTCTGAGTGTCTGGGCTGCCATCCCCGTCGTGATGGGCATCGTTGTGCTAATTTTTCGTCTGTTCATCCATGGGAGACTAGGAGTAGAGAAGGTAAGTGCCGGTCCTGCCACCATTACTCTTCCAGCACGATCAACGAGTTATTTCGATGAGTACTTGGATGAAATTATCTATTTTTTCGAAACAAACCGAAAACGTGACATTCTAATTATTGAAGATCTGGATCGCTTCAATGACTCCCGAATTTTTGAAAGTTTGCGCTCACTGAATAGTCTGCTTAACGCGGCAAAGCAGCTTAACGGACGCAATATTAGGTTTATTTATGCGGTTCGAGACAGTGTCTTTGAGAAGTTAGGGCGAGATATCGATGAAACCTCGGATCAAGCCAGAAACGAGCTAAAGCGGGCCAACCGAACAAAGTTCTTTGAACTTGTCATCCCTGTTGTTCCGTTCATTACCCATAAAAATGCTCGTGACCTGATGCTAGACCTTTTGGAAAAACGCGGACATGAAATCTCGAAAGAACTGATTGATCTTGCTGCACGTCACGTTGCGGACATGCGTCTCATCCACAACATTGTCAACGAGTACGAGATTTTCGAGCATCGACTCCTCAAAGTTGAGAACCCCGTCCCTGAACTGAACGCAGATCGACTCTTCGCCATGATCCTCCTGAAAAATGCTCACATGGGGGACTTCGAAGCGATCCGTCATGGCACGTCCTCACTAGACAAACTATTCACAGCATGGAGAGACCTGGTCAGCGAAAATCTCCAAACCATCCGTCGGACGAACGACATGCTTCATAGGCGCAATGAGAAAGCCCAGGCATCATCAGAACGGGCCGCGGAGCTCGCCGCTAAACTCGTAGAGGTTGTCGGAAGCCTCGCAGGGGCCGAAGGCTCCCCGCTGGTGCGTGACGCTGTCTACGTGGACGGTACCCCCATTACCCAGCAAGAGATGGCGACAACCTCCTTTTGGCGGAAGGTTGCTCACTCAGAAGTCGTACTCAGTGTTTTGACCCGAGGCACATATGACCGCTACAACGGCAGTTACACAAACGTCCACATGGTACTCACAGCCGAGGCCGTACGGAACCTCATCGGGGAGGATCTGAATCTAGAACCATACGAACATGCGCAAGTTTTAGCTGCACGGAAAAAAATTGATCAAGGCCAAACTTCACTGTCGTTTCTCCGCCGTCACACGTGGAAGCAGCTAGTGGAGAGGCCTGATTTTCGGTATAGCATGGTGGTCGGCGGGTCTGCGCAGAATTTTAGAGAGATTGTCGATGAGCTGCTGCCGTCGGCGTTGGTCGTTGCACTAATTGTCGGGGGCTACATCACGCCTCACTTCACACTTTACGTGTCATCCTTCTATGGCCAATTGATACGCCCTGATGCAATGATTTACATAATGAAATATGTGGATCACGGTATTGCAGATTCCGAATATCCGCTAGACAGTGCAGACGTTGAAGCAATAATTCGGGATCAGGGAACATCAGTACTTCAAGAACGAAGTATGTTCAATGTTTCTATATTTGACCATCTGCTATCAACCCAAACTACTGACATTGGCATAGTTGTTCGGAACCTATGTTCAGGAAATGATGATGACCTAGATTTCGTCAATGTTTATCTAATGTCTGGCGCTCAAAGGGACCGCTTTGTAATTGAAGTAGCGCCCCACTTGCCAGAAGTATTTGAGACTGTTGTTTCTGAAACGACGCTGGATGTCAAAGAGAAAGCAAAGCTACTCGATGGGGCCATAGGGGCAATGTCAGATAATATTGAATATTGCTTTAGTACGGCATTGTCGGAGTTCGTGACGAAGAACTATGCAGATTTTCCGTCATTTATCGGCAAAAATGAAGGTGCCGATCTAGCAAAGAGAATTGTTTTCTTGCAGAATATTGAGATATTGCTTCCTGATCTCACTCCGTTGTCAGATGATTTTTGTATCAAGCTTGCCCAAACCGGCTTGTACCGTGTATCGGCAGGTAACCTTGAGCGAGTTACCCGCGACCATCGGATTTCGCTTGACCATTTGAAGAAATTGAGCTCATCAGTATATGCCCACGCAGTATCGAGGATTGATGAGTATAAGTCGGCCTACGAAGAATCATCCGCGACTAAATATACAATCGAGGATCCCGCAATGTTTGGGATCGTATTGAGTGACTCACCGGGGTGGCAAGTCGCAGATTTTGACTTCGTGGTGGAGAATGCGCACCCGGATTGTCGAATCGAGGACTTGACCGAGGTGCCGAGAGGCGCTTGGCCGGCCATCGTTGCCGGACGACGTGCGCCTACGAAGTACGGGAATATTGCCAGATATGTTGACTGGCGCGGTGCTCTCGACGAGGCTCTTGCCACATCCCTCCTGGACTGTACTCAGATTCCGCAGGCGGATGATGCGGAGGAGTCGGAACGAACAAATCTTGCCCTTGCAATCCTCAACGCTTCAACCAATTTGCCCGACATCGACCATCGAATTTCACTTGTAAGTTCGCTCAAGCCAGGAACTCTTCCGACGGAAGCTATTGAGCCGGAGCCCGGTCAAAAAGTTGGCCGGTTGATCGAGGAAGGGATCATTCTGGACGACGAGGCTGCGTTCAGCTCTCGACTCATGCTTGACTGGCCCACGCTTGATTACGCCATACGAGCATCGAGTGAGTACGAGGGTCTGGTTTCACCTGAGACGCTCGACTCGAAGTTCCTCCCTGAAATAATGTCTAGCAGGAGCATAAAGCGTTCGATTCGTAGCAAAGTCCTCGGTCAGATTTCTCAGGATTTGTTTCTTAATGTACCACCAAGTACTTACTATAAAATTGCCGATGCTGATCGCCGCGGCGATCTGAATCTTAATGAAATAGGCATAAAAGTCCTGATTAAGGGGAGCGTTGAGGCTTCAAATATTATAGATTTGGTTGCCAAGAAGGTTGATTCTTGGGAGGTTACAAGCTTGCAGGTTATTCTGAGGGAAATGGGCGATCCTTACGGGCGTATTGCAGATAGAGGTTGGTCTACCACTAAATTGGACGACACTCCTCAGCATCGAGCTATTCTTAGAAGTCTCCAAAGTGGCGGAATCGTGTCTAGTTTTCCAACGGGGAAGGACTCCAAATTGAAGGTTTCGCTGAAGAGGCCCTGATGCTAATCAACCCTTTGAATTTAGGTGTGAGTTGTCTTTATGCGATCCGATAACCCGGTCGCCATTAGCGGCGAGTAGGGGCCTGAATTTGTTGTTGGTGAAGTTGCTGCAGGCCTAGATGCGGCGCGGTTCGTTGCGAAGTATCACGGCGTCCAGCCGAACGGCGTGACTACCGTAACAAGATGCGGGGTGTACCTCTTTGCCCGCTCAAGGAACGCGTGTTGACGTTGGCAGCTCTTGAACGGACCAGCACCCGGAACAGTACGCGGGCCTGCGGATCCCAGTACCGGATCCACCAGGCAGACATGGTGTTCTCCTCGTCAGCCTGTTTATAGGCTTCGTACAGCTTTCAAGCGGGCCATGACTTCGGGGCGCGGAAGAAGACCGGATATTGAACGGTCTGCGTGGAAGAGCCTTGACTCCATATTCGCTGAAACATGCTTTCTGGGGGGTCAGACGTCGGGGTTCTTGCGAAGGTACTCTCGGAGGCCGGGAATGGCGTAGTCAACTTTGCCGTGTCCGGTGGATTCTATGAGGCCAGCATCGAGGAGGCGGTTCCTGTATTTCGCAACGAGGGTTGGCCGGGATCCCGTGCGCTGGATGATGTTGGCCGTCGTTGAGGGGCCGTCATCGATGGACATGGCCCGGAGGAACTCCCGGTCCTTGGCTGAGGCGGCCGCCAAGGCTGCTTCAATGACGACGCGTTCGTTGCGTCGGATGCCGGCGGTTACGGCTCTGTCGACCGCGCCGGGGGAGAGCTGTCTGTTGTTCTTCTCAGCTTCTCGCCAGAGGAAGTAGCCGATGAGTTGGATCAGGAAGGGGTATCCGCCCGTGGCGGATGCTGCCGTACGGACCAGTTCAGGTGCGATGTTAATGTCTGCGGCAGCGAACGTGTCGGTGTAGGACTTCTCGACGTCGAGGATGGCCGCGGCGTGCAGGTCGATTTTGTCGGCCCTGCGAAGAAACGTAGCAACACCTTCGTTCAGCAGGTCCGACACTGCTGAGGGCAGTCCGGCGAAAATCAACGCGATGGGCAGGCGGTCCTGGATGAAGTGTTGTACGTTGGCGGCAAGTTGGGCGAGCTCGGCACGGTCTGCGGCGTGGATCTCATCTACCGTGATCAGCAGACCCGTGCCGCGTTCATCGAGGAGGGTGAGAAGGGCTTCTCCCAGTTCTCGCCAGTCGACCTGGCGTTCGGGCGTCAGTTGGGAAGTGACACTGAAACCTGCGATTGACACCCCGGTGATCCGACGGCGGGATTCAGGGTTGTCGGCTAGTTCCTGGGTCAGCCGTCGCATCTTTTCCCCGACGCGACCCATGAACGTGCCGGTGGCAGTCTCAGCGATGACAGCCCACCCGTGCTGGCGTGCGACGTCGTGGGCCGCTCCCAGCATGACAGTCTTGCCGATACCCCGGGCACCAGTGAAGATGGACAGCAAACCCGGCGCACCCGAACCCAGCTCCAGCCCGTATTCGAACTCGTCCAAAAGCCCGGAACGGCCGATGACTTCCGGAGGGGTGGCTCCGGCGGTGGGCCTGAAGGGGTTCTCGGTTGTGGGCACGCAACACTCTCCTGAATCTAGGTGAATCTAGGTGAATTTGGTGAATTTAGCTAACGGGGTGAATTTGGTGAATAGCACATGCTAGCGCACACACCGGCCCATGGATGGAACTACCAACGCGCCGAGCCGCAGGGTTTGAAGCGGCAATCCGCAGGGAGCCGGCCGTGCCCTGGCCGACCTGCTCGTGCCGATGGGCTGCCCTGGCCCGGCGGCGCGGCCCGGTTGATGAGGGGAATCGGCCCTGGCGGCCCTAAATTGTGCCGTCTTTCGTGCTGACATTCCTTCAACACGACATAAGGTTCGTTATCGGCGTTTAAAGTACGGGAGTAGAAGTTGCTGCGAGAACTCCCGGTCCATGACCAATCCAACATTTACGCAGGGCTTCTCGGAGGTAAGCGTTTCAGAGGCCGCTGCCGCGCAGGACGGGAAACCAAGAAACCTCCTGGCGAACCGGCGAGGTCCATCAGGAGGCTTCTTGTGGAGATAGAGCACGGATGAGTCCGGCTAGGTCCGTGCGAGCCCGCCGCGCGAGCGGCTCAAGAGACGATCGAATGTACCGCGGTTGACCTGTCGGACTGCGAAGGCCAGGACGAGTACTCCTGCCTGCACAAACATTTGAGTCGACTGAGGTGCTCCGAGAGAGGCCGTTAGCTGGTCCAGTTGTGATAGCAGCAGTGCTCCCGCGGCCGTAGCCACCAGGCTGCCCTTACCCCCCGTAAGCGGGGTGCCTCCGATCACTACTGCCGCCACCGTTGAGAGCAGGTAGGGGCCGCCCAGCCCTGGAGTTGCATTCCCCACAAAGCCCGTCAACAGAAGACCTGCGATGCCGGCGAACAGCGAACACAGAACGTAGGAACTCAGCTGGTAAGCCGTTATTCCGATACCGGCGGCGCGCGCGGCGGCGGGGTTTGACCCGACCAGAACGAACCTGCGCCCTGGAACGCTCTTCCGGAGGAGAAACGAGAACACAGCGATGACCACGACGACCATAACGATTACGAAGGGAACATCGAAAACGATCCTGGACCGTGCGATTCCGTTCCATTCCGGCGAGGATGACAGATACTGTCCCCCCGAAATCATGTAGGCGGCCCCTAGAAGGATCGCATTGGTCGACAACGTAGCGACCAAGGGCGACACCGACAACTTCAATATGACTAGTCCGTTGACTAGGCCAATGAGCACGGCGATACCCAACGACGCAATCAGGGCCAGCGGCATTGATACACCGATCAGCTCAAGCCGGGTCATAACGATCGCCGTCACTGCGAAGGTCCCTGGTATAGACAGATCCAGCCCACGTTGCTGAATAACAAGGCACTGTCCAACTGCCGCAAGGGCGAGAACCGCGAAGAATGGGAGGACCGCGACCAAACTGACCGGGGAAAGGGTCGCGGGCACGAGAATTGCACTCAGGATGAGAAGTCCGAGGAGCCCTACCCAAACCCAAGAATATTGACCAAACCGCCATCGTTCGGCACGAGATGTGCCTGCAGCTTCAGTGTGCGACGAAGCGCTTTTCGTCTCGATCCCGGTCATCGTGGCACCTCAAGTTCGCGGCTCCTGCTGTATACGGCTACTGCGGCGATCATCATTCCGCCGAGGAGGAACTGTGACCAAGACTGATCCAGGTGCAGATATGTCGTCACAGCGTTCAACTGAACAATGAGCAGGGCTCCAAGGAGGGCACCAATGAAGGAACCGCGACCGCCGAAGATGCTCGCGCCACCGATGACGATCGCCGCAATGCTGATGAGCGTGTAGGTGCTTCCTGCCGAGGCGTCTCCGACACCAACCCTAGCCATGAGGGGAATCGCAGCCAGCGCTGCGAAGAATGAACATCCAAGGTGAGCAATGAGATGTGTCTTCAACGGCTTTACGCCGACGATTCTTGCCGATTCTCGCTTTGATCCGATTCCACGAAGAGACATGCCGAACAGGGTCCTGCGAAGGGCATATTCCGCTATTAGGGCTATCAGGACTGCAATAACGAAGAGCACGGGTATCGGGCCCCATCGAGTCGTTATTGTTGCGATCAGGTTGGCTGAAATCAGTCCGCCAGGGACGGGCCGAAGCGTCAAGGAGAGCCCCTGCAGGGCTGTGAAAGTGGCGAGCGTAGCTATAACTGCGCCCATTTTTACTAAATCGGAAAGAACCCAGTTCACGAAACCAACGGCCAAGGCCGTGGCGAAGAACGCAACCCACCCCAAAGCCTGATTTGGAGGTGATGAGCCGTTGGTGAAGAAGAAGGAACCGATCACGACGAGTGTTCCCATCAGTGGCCCGACAGAGAGATCGATCCCTCCAATCGACATAACCAATAATTGGCCGAATGCAACCAGCGAGAGCGTAGTAGCGAGGGCTAGCATGCTGCCGACCCCCACGCTGCTGAGAAAGGCTCCGTTCACTGAGGCGGCTACGACTGCCAGAACGAGAATGGCGATTGAGACGCTAACGAGCGGTGCCGTGTTCCCGGCGAGGGAAGTGACGAGCCGCGACGCTCGTTGGGGGCGTATTCGTTCGCTGGTCGCCGTAAGCATCGCACCGGTGATAGCACGTTCGGAGACGTCCTCTTGAGCGATGTCGGCGACGGCCCGACCTCTAGAGAACACAATCACGCGGTCGCAGAGCCCGGCCAACTCGAGGGCATCGGAAGACACTACGATGACGGCTGTCCCTTGAGCGGTCGCAGCGCGGAGCAATTGGTAGATCTCTGACCGTGCTCCGACGTCAACACCCTGGGAGGGTTCGTCGGTCAGGAGCACCTTTGGGTTGCTGGCCAGAGCACTTGCGATCACTGCCTTCTGCTGATTTCCACCAGAGAGTAGCCCGATGTTCGTTTCAGTAGATGGGGTTTTGATACGGAAGCGGGCGATATCATCACGCGCAGCTTTGAACTCTCTGCCTTTACTAACGATGCCGGCTGTGGCAAACGAAGTGAGCGATCGCATACTGAGGTTCTCGCGGACACTGAGACCCGAGACTATGCCTTCGTGGTGCCGGTCTGCAGGGACGTAGGCCACACCGGCTGCTCGTGCTTTCGTTGGCGTTCGCGTCGATATATTCTCACCCGCCAGCGAGACTTGACCATGGCTTTTCTGGAGCCCTGCGAGGGCTCGCATAAGTTCCCGTTGGCCGTTTCCTTGAATGCCGGCGAGGCCAATGATCTCGCCCTTGCGAAGATTGAAAGACACGTCATTGAAGCCGCTGCCCGTCAGATTCTCCACTCCGAGAATCACTGGAGCGGCATCGTCGAGGGCAGGCTTCGATGGAAAGGTTGTTTCTAAAGGGCGTCCAACGATCAAATTGATGACTTGGGACTCATCGAGTTCAGTCGCCTGGTAAGTTCCCTGTGTCTTACCGTCACGGAGTACGGTCAAACGATCGGCGATTTCCCGCACCTCGCGAACCCTATGCGAGATATAGACGATGGCGCAGCCCGCATCCTTGAGTTCGCGGATGTTGGCAAACAGGCGTTGGACATCGTCTGTGGAGAGATGCTCTGTCGGCTCATCTAGAATGAGAATGCTTGGCCCTGGGGCAAGAGCCTTGCTGATCTCGACAATGAATTTCTCTTCGGGTACAAGCGCTGCCACTCGATCCGTCGGTTTCAGCCCTATGGATTCGTCCCATGCCTGGAGTCGAGACCGGGCCCAAGAATCCAGTTGCGTGGCACTTGGGCGTGCGTGTCGTGGTACGCCCATGTACAGGTTCTCGCTGATAGTGAGATCGGGCATCAGCGCCGGGTGCTGATACACGATCGCAAGGCCGAGGTCGCGTGCATGGTCCGGGCCGGCACCTGCCAACGTCTCACCGTTGATAATGACGGATCCACTATCGGGCAGCAACGTGCCGGAGGCGATCGCCATCAAAGTCGACTTCCCTGCGCCATTTTCGCCAACCAAGCCATGGACCTCCCCAGGCCGGACGTCGAAACTCACATGGCTCAGAGCCTGGACGCCAGGGAACCCCTTGCTGACGTCTTCGATTACCAGACCGCGGGGCGCTGCTGCTTGATCACTATTGCTTGAAAAATCCTGGGTCATTGTCTGTCCCATGAAACACTCCTCGTCGTGCGGGCAGTTCGTGCCGGGCGGTAGTCAGCAGCGTCGTGATTGACCTGGTGACTACCGCCCGGCTGTGAGAGCTACTGCTGGGATTCCTTCAAAACCTTCACCAGTTCGTCGACCGTCAACGGCGAGGTGAAATCCGTGTCTACAGGCAAGGACGGATCACACTTTGGGGCCTGGCCGGCCGCCGTGTCGTTGGTCAGTGGCGGCGTGAATGATTGGACGGCGTTGTATTTCCCGCCAGTTGCGGCGGCGATGGCTTGCTGAGCTGCTGCCATGATGGTGGCGTGAACCGAATCGGCGCTGATCAGGTTGAAGGCCGTATCTGTCCCGTCGTGGGATTTCCACAAGCAGGCGATTTCATTGGCTGCTCCTAGAACGCCGATTGTGGGGATTTTCTTACCTGATGAGATGAAGGCGTTGACTACACCCGCTCCCGTCGCACCGTAGTCGATGATGACTGCGCTAATGTCAGGATTCTGGGAGATTAGGGCGGACATCTTCTTTTGGGCCTCCACCGGGGACCAGTCCGTGACGATGAAATCGTTGTTGATCAACGTGACGTCTGGGTATTTCTTGAGTCCATCCTTGACTCCATCGTGGAATGTTTGGGTACTCTTCGCACCAGCAGCGCCGCCAACGGAGATCACTTTGCCCTTGCCACCCAGGTTCTTGGCGACGGCGGTTGCAACCTCCTCGCCGGCGGCATGATTGTCGAGGTAAGTATTGGCTGCGTAATCGACGCCCGGCGTCCCTCCGACTTGGTTGCCGTAAGGCACCACTGTGGCGCCTGCCGCAGTGGCTGCGCGGAGAGACGGCAACTGTGCCTCGCCGAAATCAGCCCATCCTGTAATGAGCTTGTACCCCTGTGCTGCAAGTGCGTCGATGTCCGAATTTGCCTTCTGAGCGTCACCGCCGGCTGATACGTGCAAAATGTTCTGGTCAATCGAGGCACACTTGGCAGCTTCCTTCTTAAAGACCTCGAGTGCGATCCTCCTCCAAGCGTCGAGTGGAATGCCATCGAACACAGCGGCATTGGCCTTATTGGGACCGCACCATTCGCCAACTGGGGTGTTCGGAATCAGATCCTTGGTCTTCGGGTCGAAGCTGACAACAACGGGGGTCGTCGACTGCGGCTTGGAGGTTGAATCGTTCGCCGAGGTGCTTGCACCCGAAGCGCAAGAAGAGAGTAATAGGGCTGAGCAGATGAGGGTCCCTACGGCCGCGATCCTGCTTCGTTTCATGTCAATCCTTAGGTTGAGGTCTCGTCCTTGAGCTCAAGGTGGATTGTAACGTATCCTACATTATGGGACTTTTGCAATAGTTTTTTGTGATTTCTCCTACATTGTGGGACTTTTGCAATGGCGGGGCGATGGCTAACCCATCGTGCGCGCCAAGCAGGTCGGGGGCTAAGAGCCAGCACGGCGGACCATTCTGAGGGGCGGCCTACGGACCGGCGTTCGTGGAATCGGCAATGGAGCAGATACGCACCAGTGCTTAGCCCTGAGCCGGAGATGGGCTCGTCAGCTGTTGGTGACACGGGCTACCCCCGTAGCTGAAATCGACCTTTGGTATGGCTGCCGCAGAACTCCAAGGCAATATTGCCGGGCCGCTGTGGGGTCGCCATTCGCGGTGGCACGATTTAGCTCACCACCGCAAGGCAAGTCGGAAATCAAACAGTTACAGGAAGGAACGCTAATGGATTCCAGCGCTACAAATCTTGGTGGGAAAACCGCATTCGTAACAGGGGCCGCAGGCGACATTGGTCGCGCAACCGCTATAGAACTCGCTCGGCGCGGAGCGAACGTCGTCGTTGTTGACCTGTCGGTATCGGGAGGTGAAAAGACTGCAGGCCTGGTCAAAGAAGCAGGCGGGTCGGTTATCGCCATAGAGTGCGACGTTACCGACGAAGAGCAAGTCCAAGTTGCGTTGGACGCCACTCTTCAAACCTTCGGATCCCTCGACATCGCGTTCAACAACGCCGGAATCGAACAACCCTTCAAGCCAGCCAGTGAAATCGGTGTCCCGGAGTGGCATCAGATCGTGAATGTCAACCTGACTGGAGTGTTCATCTGCATGAAGTTTGAAATCGATCACATGCTCAAACAGGGCGCCGGATCCATTATCAATACGTCATCCGGGGCTGGTGTAAAGGGTATCCGCGGGGTAGCAGCTTACTCTGCCGCAAAGCATGGTGTTATCGGTTTGACGAAGTCCGCCGCGCTTGACTACGCAACACAGGGAATTCGTGTCAACGCAATATGCCCCGGCACGGTTGACACCGCCCTAATCCAGCGGGCGACTGAGGGGCGTCACGACAAGATGCAGGAGATGATCGCTGCCATGCCCATTGGAAGGCTTGGCTCCCCCGCGGAAATCGCCTCCGCCGTGGCCTGGCTCGCGTCAGACGAATCGTCCTTTGCCACCGGAATGGCGATGGTCGTTGACGGAGGCCAAACCACTTAGCATGAAACGCGCGGACACGCAGGGAGACGCCCCATGCTTAGACGTACCGCTCCGGGTGGGGCGGTCCAATCAGTAAACTCAACGCCATCCGTTGGGTGGATTTTAGGGGCCGGAACTCCATCGCCACGCGGCAGATCAAAGCTGTTGCCAGCGCCCTCCGGGCCAGTCTTCTTGGTTGCCAACGGAAAAAAGAAGATCGAGAGAACTGCCACTGCGTGTTAAACGCAGTGGCAGTTTCTCGATCAGTTAGAGAGTGAGAGTCTACGAGATGGACCCTATGTCAGAGTCCCCCGCAAGATCTCCGCAAAATCACGAGGAAGTCCATAGGACTTGGGCTCCATATATCCCTCGAGACCCTCGTGTCCGCCCTCGCGGCCGATGCCACTCGCTTTGAAACCGCCCACCGGGGCCTGGAATCCGGGCGGGTTGCCGTTAATATCGACCGTACCTGTCCGGATCTTGGAGGCGACCTCAAGGCCATGCTCGATGTCACTCGTAAACAGCGCCCCATTAAGTCCGTAGTCCGAATGGTTTGCTAGTTCGATCGCTTGTGTCTCGTCGTCATAAGGGATCACGGCCAGTACGGGGCCGAAGACCTCTTCCAGCGCAATCTTCATGTCCGGTTTGACGTTGGTAAAGAGAGCCGGGTCGACGAACCAACCTCGGTCGAGCGTGGAAGGGCCCCCGCCGAGAACTGTGGTTGCACCCTCGTACTTACCGGAATCGATGTAACTCTGTACGGTGTCGCGTTGCCGGGCAGTAACCATCGGCCCGATCTGAGTCGCGGGATCCCGCGGATCGCCGACAGGCATCGAATGGACCATCGTGCTCATGCGATCGATGAATTCATCGTGCCGCTTCCGTGACACGAGGATGCGCGTCTTGAGGCTGCAAACTTGGCCGCTGTTCCGCAGGGATCCAAGCCGGAGCGTCTCAACGGTGGCATCAAGGTCTGCGTCATCCAGGATGACCGCCGCGGACTTGCCGCCAAGCTCCAAGGTGACACGGGTGAGCTGCTGGCCGCAGATCGATGCAATACGCCGACCAGCTGCGGTGGAACCTGTAAAGGTCACCTTGTCGACAGCCGGATGGCCGATCAGGTATTCGCTCGTCTCCCTGTCGGCCGGAAGAACGCTCAGCACTCCGGACGGTAGGCCGGCCTGCTCGAAAATCTTGGCCAAGGCAAGAGTTGTCAGAGGCGTTTCCGAAGCGGGTTTCAGGATAATTGTGCAGCCCGCGACGAGGGCGGGGGCGATTTTTATTATGGCAACGGTCAGGGGAACATTCCACGGAACGACAGCAGCCACTACGCCCGCTGGCTCGCGGGTAACCAAGGAACTGCCTGATTTTCCAATGCGCACATCGCGGAAGGGGAACGTCTCCGACATTTCGATGAATGCGTCAAGGAGTGCCAAGGGCGTTCCAACCTGGATGGACTCTGACTGAGTGATTGGGCTGCCCATTTCATCGGTGATCAGGGAGGCGAACTCGTTGCGTTCAGCGCTGATGGCGTCGCGAACACGGCGCAGGACTTCAGCCCGCTGCTGCGGAGTGTTGTGGCGCCAAGGACCTTTATCAAAGGCTTCTCGCGCTGCCCGCACCGCACGGTCGACATCAACCCGGGTGGCCGCTGCAACCGATCCGATGATTTCCTCTGTCGTCGGCGACTGAACCTCGATTCGGCTCAAGCTGGATGGCTGCTGCCACTCGCCACCGATGAAAAGAGAGTTATACGTACGAGTTAGCGTCATTGTTCCTCACTGACATTTTGGTTGTATCTCCGCCTTGACGATCCCGTCCGCGGGTGAATGGTGCGAGACGGGAGACGCCCGCCGTAGCTGTCCGGATACTCTGGTGTACGTCTCGAGCCGGACTGGTAGACGCAAGGCCGGAACGCCTATTTTCTCGAGCTTTGAGCTCTAACTTTCAGCCTTTACCCGTCGCGGCGCGGAGTACCCGGACTCCATTGCCATGATCCCGCCGTCTACCGGCAGGACCACGCCGGTGATCTGCCGGGATCTCTCGGAGGTGAAGAACTCGATCGCGTTTGCAATGTCTTCGGGTTGAGCTCCATTGCCCAGCGGAATGCGGTCGATTCGTTGGCCGAGAAGCTCAGGATTTTCGTCCTTGACCTTCCGTGCCAGCTCGGTCCAAGTGAACCCAGGACAGACGCAATTGACGCGGATTCCGTACTGTGCCCAGTCGACGGCGAGTGCGCGGGTCAGTCCGATGACCCCGTGCTTTGCAGAGACGTATGCGACAGCATCAGGGATGGCGGCGAGGCCGGCCCCTGATCCCACATTTACGATCACGCCCTCGCCCTGAGGGATCATGGACGCGGTGCCTACGGCCTGGGCCCAGTTGAACGACCCAGTCAGGACCACGTCGAGTTCGCGGCGCCATTGTTCACCGCTGATGTTCTCGATCGGGACTTGGGTATGCCCTCCGGCATTGTTGACGAGGATGTCAACCTTCCCGTACCTTTCCATCACCTGGCGAACATTCTCTTTGACGGCCTCAGGGTCCCGAACGTCTCCGATGACGCCGAAGGCTTCGCGGCCGCTGGCGTGAATATCTTGCACAGCGGCGTTGACTGCGTTCAACTCAAGATCGCAGATCACGACCCTGCATCCTTCTCTGGAGAGCAGTTCCGCCGTTGCGCGGCCGATGCCGCGGGCGCCTCCGGTGACCACGGCCACTTTGCCTTGGTAGGTCATTTCAGTCCTTTCACGGATATGGGTGTGCCTGGGGGTCTTCTGTTGTTGAGCCTGAATTCTGACCGCGCGTTAGCCAGGAACTGTTCGAATGCCCGATCAGGAAAGGAATGCGCCCTTGCCGACTGCCTGCTGATCGAATAGCTCGTAGGCCCTTACGGCGTCCGCAAGCGTCCAGCGCTCCGTGAAAAGTGAGTCGACGTCGACGCCACGATCGACAATAAACCGGGCGCACGACATCATGTCGGGTACGGACATTGTCCAGGATGCGAATCCGCTGACCTGCCGGTACAGGTGGTCCGTCAGTCTGAAGTTGATCGTTGAGCCTACCCCAACCCAGCAGGCCTGGCCCCAAGTATCCAAAACGTTGAGGACATCGACAGCCGCTGAGGAAGCACCGGAAGTTTCCAAGCTCTTTGATACGCCGATTCCGTTGTTCAAGTCCCTGATTGTGTCGGCAACTGAACCAACCTGTGAGGGGTCAATCGACTCCCAGGCGCCAAATTCCTTCGCTCGCTCAAGGCGGGTCTCCGAGATGTCCATGGCAACAACCCGCGCTCCCATCGCTGTGGCGAGCTGGGTGGCAGCGAGGCCGACCGGTCCCTGGCCAAAGATGGCAAGCGTGTCATCCGCCGCTAAATTCAGGCGCTT
The DNA here is from genome assembly GCF_021109375.1 of Arthrobacter sp. AK01. NCBI lineage: Bacteria > Bacillati > Actinomycetota > Actinomycetes > Micrococcales > Micrococcaceae > Arthrobacter > Arthrobacter sp. AK01. The sequence goes on along the minus strand of NZ_JAJOHP010000015.1, from coordinate 56,231 downwards.
TAATGCCCGCCATGCAGTGCCAGTTCCACAACTGACCGCTGCGGCGGCAAGGTAAGTGAGCCCCTCTGGCATGGGCATGACAGTGTTGAACGGAACGGAGATGAGATCCGAATGAGCTCCGTTGGCGCCTGTTCCCATGGCTACCGACCCTTCACGGCACATCTGGGTCCATCCTGATCGGCACTGATCGCATCGGCCGCACCCGAAATAGTGATGGACCATTACGGACTTTCCGATCCACGATGTGGAGACATCACTCCCGACCTCGACAATGACCCCGGCTGGTTCGTGGCCTGCAACGAACGGGTCCGCCAGATGCGGCCCTCTGTAAGCGTGAAGGTCGGACCCGCACATACCCGAGGCTCTCATCTCCAAGATCACGTCATGTGGCCCCGGAGTGGGATCCGGCAAAGTTGCCACTTCGACTCGACGCTCGCCGTGAAACAAAACACCACGCATGAATGCTCCTTTGAAACTCATGAAATTCGGCCGAATCTTTGCGCCGTGCTTAGTGCCATTGAACGGCACATCTCGCTGCGGCGAGGAAGCAGGGTCAAGCAACTAAAATGACAATATCCCACAAAATGGGATATTGTCTACGCCCTTTGATCGTGCTCTCCGCGGCCCATTGCTGGAAAACCCGCCCTAAGACCATTCCGGAGGAGGCTGCCTTGGTCGATGAGTTTGCAACCGACAGGACCCGCGTGGATGCTAATGGGCGCCCAGCGGGGGTGCACTGGAGTGATGCAGCGGAAACTGGTTGTGCACAAGCCAATACTGGAGGGGGCATGGAGCCTTAGAATGCTTGGCAGCACAGCGCGTGGCGAGGGGGTGGTCTGATTGCGATATCGCCACTCGGGTGCCGTGGCACCTTTCCTGGATGGAGGGCGGCATTCTGCTAGCCTAATTTTTCGCCGCGCAGGCCTGCTGGGACTGTGGGCTGATTTGAGGGTCGCCTATACCCCGCCGGCAATGGTGCGCGTTGAGCATGGCGAGCCAATCCGGAGACCCCCGTCAACCACGACATGGACTCCATTTTGGTGCAGCGCCAATGCTGCCCCGAGTGTGACGTCGATTCGCCGAGGCCCGTCGGCCGCCAGTGCTATGACGCTGCAGCGTTTACCGCCGTGCTGGATCTTTATCGAGATTGGCCGCATGTCATGGCGGCTGAATTCGATGGCCGCTTCAGCGTCAGGAACGTCATCCAGGGTGAAGTCCAGGCAGTCTCCACCGTAAGTTCGCAGTCGCAACAAGGTGCTTTGGGCTCCATAGAACGCCTCCGCTATCACGGCCGATCCGACGAACTTGCCATTGACTCGTGAATGTTTCCGCCTGTCTTCCATCCCTATCCTCCGTTTTGCGGTGGGTGCGTGGCAGGTCTTTGTGGGCTGCCTTGCGGACGCAGCGCAACGCCTCGGATGAACCAGCCGGTGATACTCAGAATTCTGGATTGACAATATCCCACAGTACGGGATATTGTCAATCACGCGACTTTCGTTGGTGAACTGTCTGCTTCACGAAGGGAGTCAGTTCACGTGAGGCTATCAGCGATCTACAGCCCTTCCCCTTAAAGCACTTTCTCAACGAGGAGACATGCAATGAGCGACACCCAGATTTTTAGGATCGCATCCATTCCGGCGGACGGGGTCGGCAAGGAAGTAGTCGCCGCCGGTCGACGCGTTCTTGACGCTTTGGCAAGGAATTCCGAGGGCAAGTTCTCCTTTGAATGGGCCGAGTTTCCTTGGGGTTGCGGCTACTACGCAGCGACCGGTCAAATGATGGCCGACGACGGTCTGGAGACGCTGAAAAATTTTGACGCAATCTACTTCGGAGCAGTCGGCTGGGAGAATGTGCCTGACCACATCAGCTTGTGGGGTCTGCGGCTGAGCATCACCCAGAACTTCGATCAGTGGGCCAACATCAGGCCCGTTAAGTTCCTCCCTGGCATCCAGTCCCCACTGCGTAAGGCGGACAATATAGAACTTGACTGGGTCGTAGTCCGCGAGAACAGCGAAGGCGAATATGCGGGATTGGGCGGGCGGAATCTGAGCGGCCGAGGCCCTGGAAATGAAGTGGCTCTTCAAACATCCTTGTTCACCGAGAAGGGCTGCGAGCGAATCATGCGATTCGCGTTCGATCTTGCCAGGACTCGCGCCGTCAAGAGAGTCTCATCTGTGACAAAGTCCAACGCGCAGCAGTACGGCATGGTCCTTTGGGACGAAACGTTCGACCGAGTGTCCTTGGACTACCCCGACGTACAAACCGAGAGCGTGTTGGTTGATGCTATGAGCGCCAAGTTCATTCTCAAGCCAGAAGATTTGTCTGTCGTAGTCGCGTCCAACTTAAACGCCGATATCTTGTCGGACCTGGGTTCAGCTCTTGCGGGCAGTCTTGGTCTGGCTGCCAGCGCGAATCTGAATCCTGAGCGCAGATACCCCAGCATGTTTGAGCCGGTGCACGGATCTGCGCCGGACATCGCTGGTCAGGGTATCAGTAATCCAATTGGGGCCATCGCCAGCGCCGCGCTAATGCTGGACCACTTTGGTATGCATGAGGAAGCCCGTCGTGTTGAGACGGCTATTACCACTGTCACATCCGCTGGCGCTGACCAACTGACCCGGGATGTCGGTGGGCGTGCCACCACCGAGGAGGTTACCGACGCCATCATCGCGGCCATGACTTAAATTGCCGCTTAGCCCGTGGGACGGACCCACGCCAGGCGCCGGTTAAGCAGCTGTGTCGAAGGTAGATCCTAAAATTTATGGCCGCTGACAATCATTTGACACTATCCCAGGCACGCTGAGGACAGTGAGCCACCCCTTGACAGCGTCCAGCGGTATGGATTTACCCTGGTTCATTTTGTGGGGCGATATCAGCGGCGGGTGCCACGGAGGACATGGCGGTGTCCGAAAGAGAGCGCTTCTTATGCATGAACCAGACGGTCAGACCGAAGGCAACGATGAGGGCAGTCCCGCCCATAACAGCGGGCCACCGGCCGAATTGCCACACAATCGCGGCAAGGGTAGACCCGAGCGCTCCGCCGATGAAGTTCCCGACGATGAGGGCGGTGTTGAGCCGGCTTCGAGCTGCGGGGTCCATGGAGACCATCATCGTCTGCAGGAGCACCAGAACGGATTGGACACCAACGGAGAGAAGCGCCACGGCTACAAGCACGGCGATGATCGACGCCGCGCCAAAACCTGACACTGCGACTGCCACCAATGTCAGGGCGAGCCCCATCCCGATAGCGGCGACCGACTGACCCCGGTCATAGACCCGGCCGGTGAACTGTGCTCCGACGATCCCCAGCACACCCAGAAGGCTAACCAAGCCGATTTGAGTGGTCGTGAAAGAGAACGGAGCTGCGGATAGGTGGAAGGTCAGACCCGTCCAGAACGCCGTAAAGACGCACATCAATGCTGCGCCCAGGACTGCGACAATCCTGACGGGGCGGTGCTGGACTACAGCCAACACTACGGATCTGAGCAGCTTGCCGTAGGCTATCCGATCCCGGGGGGCTAGAACGGGAATTGCCCAGGCCATGACCGCAGTGAGGACTAGCATCATCGCGGCGGCCGCGAAGTAGACCATGCGCCATCCGAAGATGTCCGCAACGATGCCGCTGGCCAAGCGCGACAAGAGAATGCCCGTCAGAAGGCCCGAGGCTACAGTCCCGACCACACGCCCTCGTTGATCATCGGTGGCAAGGTCACCAGCCAGTGGCATCAGCAACTGGCCAGCCACGTTGGTGAAGCCTACTAAGGCAAGAGTGGTCAATAGGACGGCGAAGTTGGGAGCGAGAGCGCAGCCCAGCAACGACAGGGTGCAGAGAAACATAATGATTGGAATCATTCGCTTCCGATTCACCGTATCGCCCAGCGGCACGACCAGAAATACTCCGAGTGCGTATCCCAGTTGAGTGAGAGTCACGAGAAGTCCGGCGGTGCCCGACGAGACGCTCAATGCCTCTGCCATGTCTCCAAGAAGAGGCTGTGCCCAATAGACATTTCCGACGGCGGCCCCTCCAGCGAAGGCAAATAGTCCGGTGAGAGCCCGACTGATTCCAGCCTTATGGTCTGTACCGTAGATGGACGTAGTCATGCGAGCGGTCCCTTTCATCGAGGAGTTGGCGGTCCTGCAACGAGTACCGTTTCGTAGTCCGCCGGATGGGGGTGCTTACGTGTCAGATAACCGCACGAACGGCGGCGACGATGCACTTTGGTACCACCTGTCGTCTAACGCGGTGCAGCAAAGACCGGAAGTTGAGAGTTCAGGGTCGAAGATCACCGACAGGCTCGGCCCTGAGCGGCGCAAATGGAGTCGCCTGCCCAGAGCCGAAGCTGCGTCCTGGCATGGCCAGGCCTGAGGAGCGGACTAGGCCTTCGGGAACGCCATGTACTTGACCTCGAGGAACTCGTCGATGCCGATCCGTCCGCCCTCGCGTCCCAGACCCGATGCTTTTACGCCGCCAAACGGGGCAGCCGCGTTGGCAACAATTCCGGTGTTCAGTCCGACCATGCCCACTTCCAGGGCCTCGCCGACACGGAAGCCACGGTCAATGTCCTGAGTGAAGAGGTACCCGACCAGACCGAATTGGGTGTCGTTAGCCATTTGGACGACCTCATCCTCAGAGTCGAAGGGGATGACAGGTGCTACAGGACCGAAGATCTCTTCCGTCATGAGGTCAGCCGCTGCTGGGACCTCCGAGAGTACTGTCGGTGAGTAGAAGTAGCCTGGGCGATCTGGGCGGCTCCCTCCGCAGACGACCTTCGCGCCCTTGCTTACGGCGTCATCGACGAGTTCCTGGACCTTCTGCAAGGCCTTCTCCTCAACGAGTGGGCCGACCTGTGTGCCGGGTTCGGTGCCGTCGCCGACGGTTAGCGCTTCGAGCTTCTCTGCTAGGCGGCGAGCGAATTCTTCCGCGACAGGACGCTGGATGAATATGCGGTTTGCTGCGGTGCAGGCTTCACCCATGTTGCGCATCTTGGCGGCAACGGCCCCTTCGACAGCGCGGTCCAAATCAGCATCCTCGAACACGATAAAGGGGGCGTTGCCTCCCAATTCCATCGATGAGCGCATGACATTCCGGGATGCTTGCTCAAGCAAGCGAATACCCACTTCGGTCGAGCCCGTGAAGCTAACCTTGCGTGCGATTCCGCTCGACATCCAAGGTGTTACCACCGTTGACGCCTTGGTAGTGCAAACGACATTGATTACGCCGGCCGGGAGCCCGGCCTCAACCAGAATGTCTATCAAGGCCAGGGAAGAAAGCGGAGTGAGTGCCGCCGGCTTGAAGACGACTGTGCAGCCGGCCGCGATGGCTGGCCCGATCTTGCGCATGCCCATGGCGAGTGGGAAGTTCCAGGGCGTAACCAAAACACAGGGGCCGATCGGTTCGCGCGAAACAAGAACGCGCGTCTTGCCATCGCCCGAGGTCGTCAGATCACCGCTAATACGGACCGCTTCCTCTGAAAACCAGCGAAAGTACTCGGCAGCGTAGGAGATTTCACCTTTGGCCTCAGCAAGGGGTTTGCCCATTTCACTGGTCATGATGAGGGCAAGTTCGTCCTGTCGGGCCATCACGAGGTCGTAGGCCCGCCGAAGGATCTCACTGCGCTCACGAGGTGATGTCTTTCCCCACTTCTTTTGGGCGCGGCCGGCGGCTTCAATGGCCCGTTGCGCGTCCTCGGGGCCGCCATCAGCGACACTAGCAATGACCTGCTCCGTCGCCGGATTGATGATGTCGAATCGAGCACCGGAGGAGGACTCGCCCCACACCCCGTCAATAAAAAGGCCGGTACTGACTTTGGCGATGGCTTGGCGTGCTTGCTCTGCGGTGCGGAGGTCGCTGACGTTGGTGGTCATGAGGTTTCCTCTATTTCGTTGCTTTGGTCTTCATTGCTGGTGAGGGTTGGGCTGGCCGCCGGGACCGACCCTGGATCGAGAACTTGGGCCAGGTGCAGGCCGGGCCTTGAAGGATCGAGCTGATTAATCTGCCTCGCACACGAAAATCCGTCTGTCATCACAGCGACTTCCCGGTTGGTGGCCCTAAGCGCCGGGGCCAGTGCATTCTCAGCCACCTGCATACTGACGTCGTAATGATTGGCCTCAAAGCCAAAGTTGCCGGCTACTCCGCAGCATCCATTTGCGTCGACAATGTCGCGCACACCGACAGCTTCCAGCACTGTCCGCTGAGCAGCTGCGCCGAAGACCGAGTATTCGTGGCAGTGAGTCTGGAGTACGGCCCGATCCGGTGCCGGATGCGCGGGTGACGGTTCCCAACCCGCAGCCACTTGATCGGCGACGTAAGCCGCGAAGCTTCGTACACGAGATGCGACACGTTTCGCTTGTTCCGTGTGAACCAGTTCAGGTAGGTCCTTCCGAAGCGCCGCAGCACAACTTGGCTCGACAACGACGATTGGTCGATCGGTTCCATCATCGAGTGCTGCGGCTGCTTTGGACAGGAGCCGTTTGGCGGTGCCCAACTGTCCCGTGGATATCCAAGTCAGACCACAGCATGCGTCCGCCGAACATTCCACGCCGTTCCCCGATGCGGCGAGAACACGCGCTGCGGCACCTGCGACTTCAGGGCGGAAGCCACGTGTGAACGTATCCACGAAAAGGACCACGGAGCCGGCATCGACGGACTCCACAGCGGAACGAATACCAGCTGTGGCCACTTCGCGCCGCCACTCCCCCGCGCCGGCGAAGCGAGGCAGCTTGCGTTTTGTGGTCAGTCCTCCGGCAGCGGATGCGACTTTACCCAAAGGAGTGGCCAGAACCGCATTGACGATGCCGGACATAGAACCAGTCACTTTGAGCCAACGGGGCAGCCATCCAAGGGAGAAGTGTGCTAACGGCCGCAGGCGCCCGCGGTAATAATGGTCGAAAAACTCCGACTTGTAGGTGGCCATGTCGACGCCGGCGGGGCAGTCCGTTGAGCAGGCCTTGCAAGCAAGACATAGATCCAGGACCTCCCGGACTTCCTCGGACTTCCAGCCTTCATCCACCGTTCGTGCGCCGCGAACCATGTCCTGAAGTACACGAGAGCGGCCGCGAGTGGAATCCTTTTCATCCTTGGTGGCGCGATAGCTTGGGCACATCACCCCGCCGCTGTCAGCGCGACACCGCCCCACGCCAATACAGCCTTGGACTGCATGTACCCACGGGTCGGTTCCTGAGGACCCTACCGGCCGGAGGTCAAAGCTTGTCCGCCATTCCCGATCGGGAATCCCCTCTAGTGCAAGGTTTGCGTCCATGGGATCGGGATCCGTCATGGACCCCGGATTCAAGATGCCCACGGGATCCCAAAGACGTCGCGACTCAGAAAAAGCCATCATCATCGCCGGGGAGTACATCAGCGGGAGAAGCTCGGAGCGGGCGCGGCCATCGCCGTGCTCGCCAGACAGCGAGCCTCCGTGGCTGACCACGAGTTCTGCTGCCTTGCGCGTAAAGAGCCGGAAGACCTCTCGGCCCTCGTCGCTGCGCAGGTCATAAGTGATGCGCACGTGCATGCAGCCGGCACCAAAGTGTCCGTACATGACCCCTGTAAGTGCGTGCTCGGCCAAGAGGTCGCGAAGGTCCGCTAGATAGCCGGCAAGCCGTTCAGGGGCGACAGCTGAGTCCTCCCAGCCGGGCCAGGACTCACCACCAGAGGCCAGTCGTGAAGATAGCCCTGCGCCGTCCTCCCTGACGCGCCAAAGTGAGGCGCGTTCCTTGGGGTCCGCTGCGGCGCGGCCTTGCACCAGGCGGCCGTTCTCACCCAGGCGAGCGAGTAAACGGTCAGCTTGAGCCTGCACAGATGCCGGATCGTCACCGTCGATGTCGACAAAGAGCCAGGCCCTTCCATCAGGCAACCCCAGGACCGAATTAGGTCCCCGACGATGCCTCATAGTAGCCACGATGGCCTCATCCGTGCCTTCGACCGCAGCGGGCGAGAACTCAAGAATCGTCGGAATGTCGCGTGCTGCGTCCACCACATCCTCATAACCGAGACAAACCAGCAACGCACTTGCCGGTTTTGGAACGAGCTTCATGCGTGCGCCAACCACAATCGCCCAGGTCCCTTCCGATCCCACGACCGCCCTCGCGATGTTGAATTTGTTTTCCGGCAGGAGGTTCTGCAGATGATAGCCCGAGACTTGCCTGGGGATGCGGCCGAGTTCAAGACGGAAAGCGCCAAGATTATCCTGAGCCAGACGTTGCAGAGAGGCGGAGAGTTGACTCGCCCGGGCCACTGACTGGGGATCCCGTGAATCGGTGGCCCGCAACCCCGTCTCTGTCGCAGTCAGACGGGACCCATCAGAGGTAACAAGATCAATCTCCTCCACATGATCCGAGGTTCGGCCGTACCGCACGGAATGATTACCGCACGCGTCATTGCCGATCGCACCCCCGACAGTTGCCCGATTCTTTGAGGAGGGGTCGGGCGCGAAAGTGTGGCGTCCACCGGTAGCCACCTCGACTTCGCGGGACAAGTCCGACAAAATGACCCCCGGTTCGACGCTCGCGGTCCCGGACTTCTCGTCAATGGCGAGGATCCTATTCATGTACCGCGAGAAGTCGAGCACTACACCTGGACCTATCGCATTACCGGCCATGGAGGTTCCACCACCACGGGCGACAACAGACGTACCGTTTGCCCGGCACACCGCCATAACGGACACGACGTCGTCCACAGTCCTCGGGAACGTGACCGCCAATGGCTCTACCCGGTAATTGGAAGCGTCATAGGAATACTCGGAACGCCGCCGCGGCGTCGCGTCGGCCTCCACCCCAGCGTCCGCCAATTCCAAGAGAAGGCCGGTCGCCGGACGTCGGGCTTCGGCGACGGCCCCGGAGACCGATGCGCCGTCGATTGGGCTGCTTTGTATATACCCTTCAGGGTCATGCAACACTGGACGGCTGTCGGAATCGGTCATGGAGGAAAGCTCTTTCTCATAAGTACAGGGCAGTAGCGGCAGGCCAACTCGTGTTGTTTTGGCCTGTGTTTTAGAAGGTGTGGAGTATGGTGCGGAGGAATTCGGTGGGCTCGATGGCTTCGAGGGGTGCTGGGCCTTCGTTGGCAAGGAATTCGTAGCCTGTTTCGGGGCCGTATTTTTCGTTGTTTGCTGAGATCTTGCCGTTGATCTGGAACAGGATCTCGATGGAGGGGTGCTGGCCTGCCTGGTAGACGGCGCCGGCGTCCAGTCGCAGGAACCCGATGCGCAGGTTGCGTTCGGTGAAGCTTCCCAGCCATTTTTCGGATACGCCGGGCTCGCCCTGCGGGAGCCAGTCGTAGGCGTCGGGGTTCATGGCGATGACGTCGGTGTAGCGGGGGGTGGCGAATTCGAGCTTGCCTCCGGTGGCGGCTTCGAAGATTGCCTGTGAGCCGTCTACTTCTTGGGCAACGCCGTTTTCGTCGGTGAAGTGATACTTGCCTTTTTTGAACTCTCCGGACTTGGCCAGTTCGGCGTTGGTTGCTTCGCGCTGGGCGACGCTGAGGTAACCGGCGCCGCTGGCGCCGCCGCTTTGCAGGACCATGGTGCGGAGTCCCTCGGCACGAGCCTGGGGGCCGTAATGGACGCTTTCAGGGAAGTAGCCGACCCATCCTTGCTCCAGGACCTCGGTTTCCGTGTAGGGCAGTCTGCCTTCGATGACGTAACGGATCTGGTCGAAGTTGTGCCGGTGGCGTGGGGTTCCCCAGCCGCCGCTGCCGGTGAGGCCCATGTTCAGGTCGTAATTGTTGGGCGAGCCATCTTCACCGAACAGAAGGTGCTTTTGATCGAGCGTCCCCTCCCGCATGGTTCCGACTCGCTCGCTGCCGGTGTCGGCTGCCTTGCTTACGCGCATCTCCCTGCTCCTTCACAAAAGTCGATACAAAATAGGTTTCTCCCACAGGCAAAAGCCGACGGAGATGCGGTAGCCAGCCCAGCCGCCGCTAAACGTGTCGGGCCGGCCACCGATAATTGACGGTATCCCATATTGCGGGATATTGTCCATACCTAAGCCATGACTCGCATGTCTATGCAAGCGGCGACGAGCAGCTCCTTGGGTGACCGATCAGGATTGACAAATCCCATATTATGGGACATGCTTCACATGTCGTAAGAAGATGCTGACAGGCTGAATCGTCGCCGTCCAAGACACGCGGCCCCGCTGTCAGGTTCTGCTTGCACGCCTATTAACCACGCAACGCCATGAGGATCGACTATGACGACGACACCCCTGACACACACCCCACAGGACTCTGGCGTGCCGGCGTCGGCGCGGGACTTCAGCGTCAAGGACCGGGTGGTCATTATTACTGGCGCAGCCCAAGGCATCGGTCGGGAGTTGGCGCGCCAGTTCGCTGCGGCCGGAGCCGTAGCCGTGGTCGCTGATCTTGACATCAGCAAGGCGGATTCAGTTGTGGAGGAGATCCGCAGCGCCGGAGGCGATGGTCTTGCCGTCCGGGTCAACGTAGCCGACGAGGCTTCTGTTGAGGCGATGGTCGAGACCATCATCGAAAAGTGCGGCCGGATCGATGTGCTCATTAACAACGCCTCAATTTTCGCGACCATCGAAAAAGGCCCGTTCGATCAGATTCCGGTCGCGCAGTGGGAACAGGTCATGAAGGTCAACGTCACTGGAACCTACCTTTGCGTCCGCGCAGTCGCCAGCCATATGCGCACCGCAGGATACGGCCGCATCATCAACATCTCCTCCGATTCAGTGACACGGGGCACGGTGAACTACCTGCACTATGTGACCTCGAAATCGGCGGTCATTGGCATGACCAACTCCCTGGCACGCGAGCTGGGTGAGCATGGCATTACCGTCAACTGCGTCCGGCCTGGCATGGTCGCCACCGAAGTCGAACGAACCGTCAACCCCACCGTCGAAGGCCGCGAACGCGCAGCCTCGCAGCAATGCATCCCCCGCGGAATGGTCCCCACGGACTTGGTCGGCATCATGTTCTTCCTGTCCACACCGGCATCGTCCTTCATCACAGGCCAAACCATCGCCTGCGATGGCGGCTACACCCACAGCAGTTGACCCACAACACAAGCCACACACATCCTGAGGAGACCTCGCTCATGAAGCAGTACCCACACCTATACATCGGTGGCCGTTGGGTTGAACCAGCAGATCCCCACTATGTGGAGCTCATCGACCCCACGCGCGAGGAGGCTTTCGCCCGCGTGGCATTGGGGAGTGCCGCGGATGCAGAACTCGCCGTTTCTGCGGCCCGCGGAGCATTCGAGAGGTTTTCAGCCACATCAGTGGAAGAACGCATTAGGTTGATCGACCGCGTCATAGACGTCTACGAGTCGCATGCCGATGAGTTTGCCGAATTGATCGCCCGTGAGGTCGGCATTCCTGTTAGCAACCGCGCCCAGGTCACGGGACCGGCCGATCACATGAGAGTCGCCCGTGATTTGCTGCGGGAGTACCCATTTGAAACGCGCGTTGGCAACGCAATAGTCCGGCGTGAACCGATTGGGGTATGCGCGCTCATTTCCCCATGGAACTGGCCAGTCCAAACCGGTGTTATCAAAATGATCTATGGTCTGGCGGCTGGGTGCACCATGGTCGTCAAGCCCAGCATAAACTCGGCCGCGAGCGGGGTGCTCATGGCACAGGTTTTGCATGAGGCAGATGTGCCGCCAGGGGTCTTTAATCTGGTGAATGGTCGTGGCCGCGAGGTCGGCGATACGCTCGCCCGCCACCACGACGTGGACATGATCTCGTTCACCGGCTCCACGGGCGCTGGAAAGCAAGTCGGTGCTGCAGCAGCGGGGACCGTCAAACGCGTCTGCTTGGAGCTGGGGGGGAAATCAGCGAATATTGTTCTTCCTGACGCCGATCTTGAACGGGCCGCGAGATGGAACATCCAGCGGTGCTTCGTCAACGCCGGACAGTCCTGCCATGCCCCAAGCCGGATGCTGGTGCATGAAAGCCAGATTGAGCAGGTGGTGCCATACCTTGTGGACGAGGCACGCCGCTATCGACTGGGCGACCCTCTGGAATCCACGACGACCATGGGCCCAGTTGTCAGCGCCACGCAGTACACCTCGATCAGGGACCTCATCCAGAGCGGTTTGAACGAGGGCGCCCACGTTGTCACTGGCGGTCTCGATCGGCCTGATGGACTTGACCGCGGCTATTTCGTGCAGCCCACTGTGTTCACCGGTGTCACACCTGAGATGACGATCGCCCGAGAGGAAGTCTTCGGTCCCGTTCTAGCTGTTCTCCCCTACCGCGATGAGGAAGAGGCTCTGCGTATCGCCAACGATTCACCCTACGGACTTGGGGGGTATGTCTTCGGAAGTGACCGGACAAATGCCCACCGCGTAGTCAACGGACTGCGGGCCGGTCGAGTCAGCTACAACGGCGCAGCCACCGATTCGTATACGCCAATGGGCGGTTACAAACAATCCGGGATCGGCCGTTCAATGGGCAAGTTCGGGCTCGAAGAGTATCTCGAAGTCAAATCTGTCTACGGGTTTGACGAAGAAGCGCAGGCCCTGCCGGCACTGGTCGGTTCAGTAGAAACTGTCCCAAGTACGTCAGGAGCTCCGAGAGCATGAATACCGAAACGACCCCATTGCTGCGGAACCCGCTCAAGGAGAAATTGTCCAAAGGAGAACCGGTCTTCTCGATGACCGTGCGGCTTGTCCGGACCATCGACATAGCTTCGATAGCCTATACGGCAGGTTTCGAATCCATATATATCGACATGGAACACAGCAGCTTCCCGTTGGAATCGGCTGGACAGATCTGTATGGCCTGTAACGCCCTCGGAGTGACTCCATTGGTCCGGGTCCCTGGCTTGGATGCACCGTTCATAGCCAAAGTCATGGACGCCGGCGCAATGGGAATCATCGTGCCAGGTGTGCAGTCCGCTGACGAGGCACGTGCCGCAGTCCGTGCTGTGAAGCATGCACCCATGGGCATACGGTCGTTTTCCGGCGCGGCTCCACAGCTGAACTACCAGTCACTCCCTGCTGATAAGACGATTCGTGAGCTAGACCAAGCATCGTTGGTAGTGGCGATGATCGAGTCACGGGCCGGTCTGGAGGTGGTGGACGATATTGCAGCAGTTGAGGGTGTGGACATGCTCCTCGTGGGTGCGAGCGACCTGAGCGCAGAGCTCGGTTTCGCTGGGCAAGTGGAACATCCAGAGGTTCATAAGGCGTTTCTCCGGGTCATAGAAGCCTGCCAAACCCATGGCAAGGCGATAGGGATCGGTGGACTCGGCGGCCGTCCGGATCTCGTCCGGCAGTACCTGGAGCTCGGAGCAGGCTTTGTCTCCACAGGCAACGACATCACTTTCCTTAGCGGAGCCGCATCACAAAAGCGCAAGCAATTCGTCTGACCGATACATCACGAAGCAGGGAGCACAAATGAAAATCTGCGTGTACGGCGCAGGAGCCGTCGGTGGGCACATTGCCGGTCGGCTGTCTGACAGCGATGCCGAGGTTTCACTTATAGCTCGTGGAGAGCAGCTGGCCGCGATCCGTCAGCACGGCCTGCGGGTGGAGACCCGTGACAGAACACTCCATTCACACCCGGCTGTCACCGACAACCCCGAGGACCTCGAGCCTCAGGACATCGTCATAGTTGCAGTCAAAGCTCCGGCTCTACCGAACATAGCGGAGCAGCTCGCTTCCTTGCTGCACAAGGACAGCTTGGTGCTGTTCGTCATGAACGGTATCCCTTGGTGGTATTTCCACTCCCACGGTGGCGACTTGGATGGCACCCAGTTGAGGCGGCTGGATCCAGAGCAGACACTGTGGGAGCACATCGGCCCAGAACGGGCGGTGGGTGCCGTGGCCTACACTGCCTGCAGCGTGGTTTCACCGGGCGTCATTCGCGCTGAGAACCCCGTAAACCGTCTCGTCATTGGGCGCCCCGACGGCGTTCCGGACGGAAGACTTGATGCTCTCGCCTCACTTTTCGACTCAACTGGGCTCGACGTGTCCGTGACCCCGAAGATACGCGATGCCATCTGGACCAAGCTTCTGATGAATCTCATCGGCGGGTCACTGGCTGTCCTCACCGGTTCGCCGATGAGGGAAGTGCTGAACAAACCCGCCGTTGCCGGCACAGCCAAAGCCATGGCCACCGAAGGGGCCGCAATTGCCCAAGCGTTGGGGTGCGACCCGGGCGACCCGTACGCAGGCCTGAGCAAACTGTCGAAGTCCACCCATCTCCAGAGCATCGCCCAAGATCTGCAAGCGGGAAGGCCCATGGAGATCGACGCCATGTTCCGGGTCCCTCTGGACCTGGCCGAGCTCGCACAAATCCCCACGCCCAACCTCGATCTGGTGATCGAACTCGCCACGCAGCGTGCACGTGCGGCCGGTCAGTACCAGGACACTGACAAGTGACGTCAACGGTCCGGTGTACCGGCTCCGCCGTCTAGGCGAGGCTACGGGCGAATGAGAACTCCCGACTACGAAAGGACTCCAAAATAGTGCCAAAGCAGCGCACCCCGCAGAGAAATTGGGCAAGCCTGAGATCAGGCGACCGTGTCACAGTCTGCGAATCTGCTTTCCTTTCCTACCGGGCGACCGTGGATATCCTCACCGACGATGCACGGGTGATCTGGGTTCTTCCCGAGTCAGGCGACACCCGCAGGGCATTCGACTCTCGCGAAGAAGGAGTAACAATTCGTAGGCTGAGCAGCACCTAACGCTCTGGGTAGAACCGACCAGCAACCCAAGAATTCCCTTCTCAGCTCCCTCAAACCGCCGGGACCTCCCTTCTCGCAAACAGGGGAGGTTCCGGCTTCCAGGTCGACCACACGCTTCAGGCCAAAGGAAATCTTGGCCCCTAGACAAGGGAGCCCACGCGGCGAGGCCGGCCACTACCGGAACAGACGAAGAATGGAAGGCCGCAATGACCCTTCTGACCGATGATTCAGCTGGACCCGCGGTCTGGGTCACCGCGTCCTGCGATCCCCAGCCGACAAGCAGGCTCGCCTTAGTGAGAACTGCCGGGGACCGGAAGGTTGGTCTCGGAGAGGACCCGCCAACGTCAAGGCCCTATGAGGAAAAACACTTGGCCTTCGGCGTCCTGCACATCCTCCCCGACGCCGAACAATGAGCACTATGTTTCAGTCCCTCGGTAACCGCAGTTACCGGCTGTGGGCCGGCGGCTCGCTCATCTCCAATATCGGCACCTGGATGCAAAGGATGGCACAGGATTGGCTAGTTCTGACGGTTCTCACAGACCACTCCGGCACGGCCCTGGGAGTAACTACCGGACTGCAATTTCTACCGGTCCTGTTCTTGGGCCCATACGCAGGTGTACTTGCTGACCGGAACAGTAAACGTTCAATCCTGCTGTGGACACAGACTGCGATGGGTTTTTGCGCCCTGGCGGTTGGACTTCTAGTCGTAACAGGCGCGGCGCAGCTCTGGAATATATATGCCGCAGCGCTATGCCTTGGCTTGGCCAGTGCAATCGATGGCCCCACCCGCCAGGCTTTCGTGTCAGAGCTGGTTGACAATGACCAAATCGCGAACGCTGTATCCCTGAATTCTGCATCGTTCAACATCGCCAGCCTAGCGGGCCCCGCCTTAGCAGGCTTGCTCATCCTGTGGATCGGCACGGGACCAGTTTTCCTCCTCAATGCCGCCAGTTTCGCCGCGGTCCTGGTGTCTCTGGGACGAATACGCGGCGCTGACCTCATACCGTTCATCCCCGCTGCACGACGCGGTCCTCAAGTGGCCGAGGGACTCAGCTATGTCCGAGGACGCCCTGATCTGGCTCTTATTCTCATCACAGTGGGAGTGGTGGGCGCATTTGGACTGAACTTCCCCATCACTAACGCGCTTATGGTCACATCCGAGTTTCGGCTGGGTCCCGGGGAACTGGGCGTCCTCAGTTCCCTCCTGGCCGTAGGCACGCTCGCGGGGGCCCTCCTGTCAGCACGAAGGGCCACGCCACGGTTTCGGTATCTAGTGGTGGGAGCGACAGGGCTCGGCACTTTTACCCTGATAGCCAGCATCTCACCGGCTTTTTGGGTCTACGCCGTGGTGTTGGTTCCAGTGGGCCTTTCGGCGATGACTTTCCTCAACGTGTGCAACACCAGCATCCAACTCTCCGTCAGCCCTCAACTGCGAGGCCGGGTGCTGGCGCTCTACCTTGCCGTGCTTCAGGGCGGCACGGCCCTTGGAGCGCCGCTGATGGGTTGGATCGGTACGGAGTTCGGTGCCCGGTGGGCCCTTGTCACGAGTGGAAGCGCCGTAGTAGTGACTGGAGTACTGACCCTCATCATCATTTGCCGGCGGAGTCCGCTGACGCTCCGTACGCAGTTCAGGAATATTCTCACCAAAGGCCCGAATCCAGCAGATTGCGCCAAGAATCACGTCAGCTCAACGTCTGGGGTCGACCTCCCTGCCGAGGTTAGCTGACGGTAAGCACCGCCCCCTGTCCCCGATTACTGAATGAGGATTAGGGGGCGCGGACTCTGCTGATGGATATACGCCCTGTGACGGTAGCCGTCTCACGTTGGCGGCTTAGAACGTCAGGAGGACCTTTGTGGCCTGGCGCTCGTCCATGGCCTTGTAGCCGGAAGCGGCCTCCTCGACTGGGAGAACAAGGTCGAACACCGTACCCGGGTCGATTTGATCGGTCATGATGAGGTCAATCAGCTCTGGAAGGAACCGTCGTACAGGTGCTGGGCCACCATGAAGGTGCACTGTTGAAAAGAACAAGTCGAGGCCATTCAATTCGACCTCGTGAGCGACACCGACATACCCAACATGTCCGCCAGGACGCGTGGAATTGATGGCCTGCAACATGGACTCGGGAGTACCGACCGCCTCCACGGTTGAATGCGCACCGTAACCTCCCGTCAATTCCTTAATTCTTGCGACTCCGGCATCGCCACGCTCCTCAACAACGTCGGTGGCACCAAACTGCCGTGCAAGGGCTTGCCGGTCGGCATGCCGGGACATGGCAATGATCCGCTCGGCACCTAGCCGCTTAGCTGCGAGAATTGCGAGAAGCCCGACAGCACCGTCGCCCACGACGGCTACCGTCTTGCCGGGGCCGGCCGCGGCTGCTACCGCCGCGAACCATCCGGTGCCGAGGACATCCGAGGCAGCGAGCAAACTCCGTTCCTGCGCCGCAGTCGGCTGACCGGGAATCTTCACGAGCGTGCCGTCAGCGAGGGGTATGCGCGCGTATTCTGCCTGCGTTCCAATCGACCCCATCATGACTTGGTGGATGCAACGGGACTGGTAGCCGGACTGGCAGATCTCGCAGGTGTTGTCCGATGCAACAAACGAGCCAACGACGAAGTCGCCTATGTTCAGTCCTCGCACCTGAGCGCCGATCCGTTCAACAACTCCGATGTACTCGTGCCCCATGCGTGTGGGTTCGTCCAGTTTCTGAATGCCACGGTAGGGCCAAAGATCCGAACCGCAGATACAAGCGGCAGTTACTCGAATGATCGCGTCGGTCTGCTCGACGATTGTTGGTTCATCGACAGTTTCGACCCGGACATCCCGGGGGGCGTGCATGACGACAGCGCGCATCGTTGCTCCTCCTATATGGGTTACTCAATCCGTCCTACAACATCACGTTCTTCTGACCCATGGGAGTCCCTCCTGAAAGGGGTACCACCAGGGACTCCCTCTTGTCCGTGTGGTTTGTGTCTTCCGGAGCTGCCGGAATCAACATCGTGCCTTCGATACGTTTCCGCTGCGGTCGGGACGGGTACGGCTGCCCCCTTTTGTGCCTTGGGAAAATATCGTTGAGGTGTCTCTGCTTCGTCGCGGCCAGAATTCCAGTTCCTTCGCCGGCTTCCCCAAAGCCGGGGAGTTCTGCCCGTCCGGCGAGTGCAGGTTTGTACGACCAGTTACCGACGGTCTGCCACCCCACAACCTAGAGGGACCGACGGCGAGAAGACCGCGTCTGAAGGACTATCAGCTCAGGGTTCCTCGCAGTACCCCCCTCAAGCGGGACTCCCTAGGACGATCTGAGCATGATCCGATGGGTGTTGGAACCAGCCTGAAATGAAAGTGAAACTCATGACCGCAGATGCTTCCATCGCACATGACAAACAAAGTCACGATCCGGGTGACAACGGCGCACGCTCCGCGCACTGGGGAGGGATCTTTGCCCTGTCATTCGGCGCGTTCGCGCTCGTCGCCTCCGAATTTCTGCCCATCAGCCTGCTTACTCCGATTGCAGCAGACCTGAAGGTCTCCGAGGGAGCCGTTGGTCTAGGCATAGCCATCTCGGGGGCGTTCGCTGTATTGACCAGTCTGTCGATCTCCAACCTAACGCGTGGCATGAACCGAAAGACCCTGCTGATCGGGCTGGCGGCACTGATGGGTATCTCCGGCGCCGTCATCGGATTTGCACCCGGATATCTACCCTTTATGGTCGGGCGAGCGTTCATCGGTGTGGTGATTGGAGGTTTCTGGTCCATGTCAGCCGCCACGGCCATTCGCTTGGTCCCTGCCTCTCACGTTCCGCACGCTCTGGCGATCGTCAACGGCGGCAACGCACTTGCAACTGTGATAGCAGCCCCTCTGGGCAGCTATCTCGGATCAATCATGGGGTGGCGAGGCGCATTCCTCTGCCTGGTGCCGGTTGCCGCGCTCTGTCTGATCTGGCTTTGGCTCAGCTTGCCGTCACTTGGAATGCCTCACCGTTCCACAAAGACCGATGGCGCCCTCTCTATTTTCAATACGCTCAGAATCCGCGTGGTTGCATGGGGTCTAACGGCCTGTGGTGCTTTCTTTTTGGGCCAGTTCATCCTCTTCACCTACCTTCGCCCTTTCCTGGAGCGAGTGACCTTGGTCGATGAGTCCACG
The DNA here is from genome assembly GCF_021109375.1 of Arthrobacter sp. AK01. Taxonomy (NCBI): domain Bacteria; kingdom Bacillati; phylum Actinomycetota; class Actinomycetes; order Micrococcales; family Micrococcaceae; genus Arthrobacter; species Arthrobacter sp. AK01. The sequence goes on along the minus strand of NZ_JAJOHP010000015.1, from coordinate 37,431 downwards.
GTTTCCCTCGTCCTACTCATACTCGGCGTGACAGGTTTAGCGGGCACTGTTCTGATCGGACGGGTCCTCGGACGATGGCTGTACCGGACACTGGTCGTCATCCCAAGCCTCATGGCACTCGTCGCCGCTGCGTTGAGTCTGTTCGGTGGTTCGCTGGTCGCCGTCTTAGTGCTCTTGAGTTTGTGGGGGCTACTGAGCACCTCAGCACCTGTGGGGTGGTGGAGTTGGATCGCCAACGCCATGCCCCAGAATGCCGAACAGGGAGGCGGTCTCATGGTGGCTGTCATTCAGACATGCATCGCCCTCGGATCGACGTTGGGAGGGCTGATATTCGATTCCATCGGCTACCAGAGCACATTCCTCGCCAGCGGAGCCATGCTCGTTCTAGCCGCAATCACGGCCGGGGTCACTGCGCGGGTCTCCCGTCGGGCGACCGCATAGCCATTCACACATGACAAACCAGAAAGAAGTACTCAATGGCCCTCAATATCGATGGATACACCTTTTCTCTCGACTCCCAGATCAGCCGACGTCCGGTGCGCTACCGTAATCGCTACGGTATTGAGATGGCGGCGGACCTCTATATGGCCATCAGCTTGGATCGGAGCCTCCGCTACCCCGGCATAGTAGTCGGACCGCCACACAGCGGCGTCAAAGAACAAGGTCCAGGCGTGTATGCCCAAGAACTGGCCAAGCGCGGATTCGTAACCCTCGCCTTCGACCCGTCCTACAACGGCGAAAGCGGCGGTGCGCCTCGACGCCTCACTTCACCGGAGATCTTCGCGGAAGACTTCAGCGCCGCAGTAGATCATCTTGGCAGCCTGCCGTTCGTTGATCGGGACCGCATTGGATCCATAGGTCTCTGCGGCAGTGGTGGTTTCGCGCTCAATGCAGCTCAAGTAGACACGCGCATCAAGGCTGTCGCCACCGCAGCGATGTACGACATCAGCGGAGTCAAGCGGGACGGATGGAAGAATCAGGGCACGGATGAACAACGGCGCGCTCTACTCAAGTCCATTGCCGCCCAGCGTTGGAAGGATGTGGATGAAGGAGCTCCTGCTCTCGAGCCAACTTTTCCATCAGAATTCGACATCGAGGAACTAGACCCTGTGACTGCGGAGTTTTTCGAATACTACGTCACCGCCCGTGGTCGCCATCCCCGATCGGTTGGTGCATTTACTATCACCAGTGAAGCGGCTCACGTGAATTTCGGGGCAGTTCGACACCTCGAAGACATTGCTCCTCGCCCCATTCTGCTCATCACCGGCGAGCACGCGCACTCACGGTACTTCAGCGAAGATGTCTATAGCCGAGCCCCGGGCCCAAAGGAGCTAGTGGTCGTCGCCGGTGCGCGGCACATCGATCTTTACGATCGCACAGACATGATCCCCTTCGACAAACTTGAAGAGTTCTTCTTGGCCGCGTTCTGAGTCGCTTGACTCTACGCTGACGATGCGGAGGCGGCGGGCCAACATCCCTGTACAAGCGAGAACGACCGCCCCGCGCCTTCAGATTTGCATCCTAAATGGATTCCTCTTCGCGGGGTCCCTTCCGCGAATGGCTCGGGCCACAACCGCCGTTACCCAGGCACACGCTTCCACCATTACCGCACCGATAGGGGCACTGAAAGGGACTCCCTCTACCGCCGGAGCTGGCATAGCGTTGAGGGCATGGACAATCGAGCTGAAGTACGCGAGTTCCTGATTTCGCGTCGTGCCAAGGTGGCCCCGGAACAGGTCGGGTTGCCAACCGGGACCAACAGACGAGTACATGGCCTCCGCCGTAGTGAAGTGGCCACCTTGGCAGGTCTGAGCGTGGAGTATTACACCCGCATGGAACGCGGAGCGATCAGCGGGGCTTCTCCTCAAGTACTCGACAGCATCGCCAGGGCATTGTGCCTCGATGACGCCGAGAGGGCGCACTTGTTCGACCTCGCCCACGCGGCGAGTCCGATTGCCCGCCCGCCGCGCCGAAGAAGCTCGAAGTCCTATGAACCGCATCAAAGCCTGCAGTGGGCTCTCGACGCGGTCACCGCAGGACCCGCGTTTGTCCGCAACGGCCGGATGGACCTCCTGACCGTCAATACATTGGCCAGAGCGTTCTACAAGGATTGCTACGACATGCCGGGCCAAACCCCGAACATCGCGCGGTTCACGTTCCTGGACGAACGCGCCTACGACTTCTACCCCGATTGGGACGCCTTCGCGGAGGTTACCGTTTCCATCCTGCGCACGGAGGCGGGCCGGGATCCGCACAACAAGGAACTCCACGACCTCATCGGAGAACTCGGGACGCGAAGCGAGGACTTCAGGAAGCGCTGGGGTGCGCACAATGTGCGGCATCATGGCACCGGCTTCAAAACGTTCGTCCACCCCATCGTGGGTGAGATGACTCTGGCATTTGAGGGCCTGGAGATGGCCGCAGAGCCGGGCTTGACCTTGACGATCTACGCAGCTGAGCCGGGATCGCCCTCGGCCGAGCGCATGCAACTGCTGGCATCGTGGGCTGCCAGCGAGTATGGCGCGGCCGCCCAACCGACAACGCAACAAACACGAACCGATAGCTGACGACGACCGCGCCCGACACCCACTGCCCTTGAACGATCAAAATGCGCAGGGAAAGGGGCCAAATATGAGGTTTGCCCTGCCCGGAATTTCGAAAGAAGGACCATCCCATGAGAACAACGATCGCAATTATCGGAGCCGGCACCGGCCTTGGCCTTGCCGCCGCTCACCGTTTCGGGGCCGAAGGCTTCAACGTCGCACTTGTCTCCCGCAGACAGGAACACGTCAATGCCCTCGCCGCTGAGCTGGACGATGCTGGCATCACAGCACGCGGCTACGCCGCGGATGTCCTCGACGTTGAATCGCTCAACGTCGCCCTCACCCAGGCAGCAGAAGATCTCGGGCCAGTTGAAATTCTTCAGTACAGCCCCGTGCCATCAAAGGAATACCTCCGGCCGGTTCTGGAAACCACGCGCGAAGAGCTAAGGTCAGCACTCGAATTCTCGGTACTTGGAGCCGCTGCGTCCGTTGGGGCCGTCCTGTCAGGAATGCGGAAACTCGGCCGCGGAACAGTCATCTTTATCAACGGTTCCAGCGCTATCCGGCCCAACCACAACTACGCCGGCACCTCCGCTGCATTCGCTGCCGAATCCGCTTACGCCCGGATGCTCCACGACTCACTGGCCTCAGAAGACATCCATGTCGCGCAACTCATCATTCCTTTAGGCATCGGTGGCGGTGACCCCGCGCATGAGCCCGCGGCCCTAGCCGACACACTTTGGCGCATGTACAGCGACAGTGAGGACTTCCGCACCTTCGTCGGGTCTTCGGTCTGAAGTCTGGCGCGAGATCTGCGCCAATGAATTCATTCGCCGACGTCGGCAGTGACGTCGCCGAGTGATTTGCGCTCTCCGGGCCGGCCGCCGGCAGTGGTGTCTTTCGACGCTTGCCGGGAATTCACCGCCGCGCTTAGACCGATGCTCAGGCCAGACCAGGCTTAAGGACTCCAGCCAGCTGGTGGGACCACCGTTGCCAAGCGGGGCGTGTAGTCCTCGGCCCGATCAAGAAAAGCGTGCCGTCGCTGGCAGTCTTTGAAGGGGCCCTGGCCCGAGAACAGCACTCGGGTGTGAGGGTCCCAATGCTGGACCCACCACGCGGACAGGGTGTTCTCTTGTACGGACTGCTTGTAGGCCTCATGGAGGGCCATGAACCTTGCCACTGCCTCGGGATGCTGCCACCACTCAGGACACCAGTGCCGGTCAGAGGCTTCGTCGGGCACGGATTCAATGTCGCGGACCAGCATCTCGACCCACATCACGAACTGTTCCACCAGTTCTGTCTCAGCCACTTCCTGCACCTCGTTGGCAGGCCCGTTGGGATCGGTCATACCTCCACCCTCCTGACAATCTTTCCGGCTGCCGTCTTATCCGCGCGGATCTGCTCGGCATCTTTCCGTTCCCACCACGGAGTGAGCTTCACCTTCGCGGGTTTGACGTTGCTGTAATGCATGAATGCTTCGCCCACAGGGAGCTGCTGGATGTCATGGGCGCGGAGCACCGGACGCTCTTCCTCGCTGGTGGTCCTTGATGACCCGCCCCTGCCCTGTGACGTCGATACACGCTGACGCTTGGTAACTCCGGCGGCTTTGGCGATCTTCTCCAGCTCGTCCAGTTCCTCCAAACCGGGCAGGAACATGCGAATGGAAGAGGTGCCCCGGATGGCTGTGGCAGCTTCGTTGCCCCACCGTTGCCGGTTCTGCGCGAAGGACTGGCTGAAACCGATGACACGGATTCCGCGGCCACCGGAATCGGACAGGGCGCCGGCCATGTCCGGCAGCGCGGCGACGTTGGGTGCTTCGTCCAGGACCATGGTGAAGACGGGCCAGAGACGGCCACCGGGTTTGCTTTGGGAGATTCGCTGGGCTTTGCGGAACATGAAGTCGGCGAACATGGCCACCAGCGGGGCGATGGGTGAGCGTTCCCCGTCGGTCAGCAGGTAGACGGTGTTCGGCTTGGCCAGGAAGCGGTTCATGTCGAACCCTTCACCTTCTGCAGGGCTGAGCATCTGCATCGCCGTTGGTGATGACAGCGGCTCCAGCAGGCCTGCGAGGGTTTCCTGGATGGAGTCCACCGTTTCGCCGGCACGGGAAGTGGTCAGGGCCCGAAGACGGGCAGAGAAGGCCTCCGGTGCGGCGTGGTCGATGAGGATTTCCAGCGGTTCTTTGTCCACGAAGTTGTTGGACCATCGAACGACGTCTTCAATGCCGCGACCGCCCAGAGCTGCCGCGTGAAGGAACCTTCCCAACACTGCGGCTGCCTTGGAATTGAAGAAGTCTCCGTTCTTGACGTTCCCCATCGGCTGGGCCCCTGCCCACGCTTTGGCACGGGCCAGCGCCTCGTCAGGGTCCTCGCACCCGGCAATGACGTTCCAACGAACCTTGTTCGGCCAACCGGAAATGTCCTGAAGGTCGAAGACCTCCACATGCGCGCGGCGTTGCCGCGCCACGGCCGTCAACATCAGCACATCATTTTTTGTCGATGTCGTGACTACCGGTCCCGGGGCGTCCAAGATGATTCCCACCGCCAGGAAGAGCGACTTACCGGAGCGCTGCGGGGCGAAGACCCACATGGAATCTTCGTGCTGGACGTACAGGGTCTGGCCGTCCAGCTTGCACAGCGCAACAATCATTTCATCTTCTGTTGCGTCCTCCGGGAGTTCCAGAGCCTGCCGGGCCTTGGCCAGGGCTGCCTTCCTGCCCATCCGAGGTTCCAAATCCTTGTACCTGGGCAAGCCGTCGTCCTTCGGCTTTCTACCCCCGAGCACGATGGTGAGGAACGCAATTCCCAGGAAAGCAAGAATAGCGAGCACTATCAGTATCCATGTCGCGGCCCCTGGCCAGGCGAAGGTGCCTGCCTTGAAACGGGCCACCAACTCCGTGAAGTCGGTCCATGGCATCCCCGTCGGTGTCAGGAACTCACCAAGGAATGCGGAAACCCAGGCGAGGCCTGCCAGCACGACAACGAAGCCGGCAAGGCCCAGTTTCATCAGTGTGTCTGTTGAGGTTTGCTTGCTCATGCCGGGATGACCTCCATGGCTTCGTCGGGCATGGGTTCTTCGGTAAACGCGATAGTAGAGGTGGACTTCATGGCACCGTCCGTGTCGGTCAGCTCGACTTCCAGGGGGCTGCGGACGTGGATGGCTTCGAAGGGATCGTATTGGTCGATCTTGAACAGGCAGGTGCCCTTGACCAGTTTCGTGATGACCTCGGCCGTCCCGACCGGGAGAGTGAACATCTCTTCGCAGGCCAAGGCGTCGGCGCTCTTTTGCTGCTTGTACAGCAGGACCGTGCCGCATTCTTTGAGCATGGAGATCGCCGGACTGTCTGCCGGGATGTCCGAGATGTGGTGGAACGCGAACTGGCACGACAGGGACAGTGCACGGGAGAGTTTGGTGTTGCGCCGGGTCACCGTGGCCACCGACCCCTGAACGGTGTGCCAAGCCTCTTCAATCAGCAGGACCGTGGGGACTGCTTCTTCCTGCCGGTAGAGGGTGTTAGCCAACCAAGTGTTGATGATCGTCATGACGATCGGCAGCGCCGGACCGTCTTCGGGAAGCAACGACACATCGAACACGGTCAGGCCGGCGTTGAGCTGGATATCCGCGCTGGTCTCCCCGTCGATCAGACCTGCCAGGTCGTCCTCGATCATGCGTTCCAGCTCGAAGGCCGGATCCTGACCCCATTCGCGCAGCTCTTCCACGGTCAGGTTCGTGGCCTTCGCGGCGTCCTCGTTGGGCGCGTACAGGGCTTTGAGGACGTGCCCGATGTGCGCGACTTCCCCAGCCTTCTTCGCATCCGTCAACGCCTGCCTGTGGGCCATGCGGACGGCTTTGCCTTCCTTGGGCGTCATGGGTCGGCGGAGGGCTTCTTCCATGACGGCGCGGACCAGCATGGATTGGCCGGCCGGGGTGCGGAACGCTTCGGCGCTGTCGTGGGAATCCTCGTTCAGGCGGGCAGCGATACGGGGATCGAGGATGTTGATCCGGGATCCGCCGCCACCGATGCTGAACCGCACCGGAGCAACACCGAGCTTCCGTGCAAGAGGTGTGTACTCGCCGCCGCCGACGTCCTTCTGGTACTTCTTATCGATGACCACGACGCGGCGGCCGAGGATCAGCTGCCGGAGCACACCCCAGGTCTTCATGGCCGAGGACTTCCCTTGGCCGAGGTCACCGATGTAGCAGACGTTCGGGGATTCGAGCGTGTCACCGTAGGCGGTGAACGGGTCGTGGACGATCATCCAGCCCGACCCGGCATCGACGCCGAACACCAGGCCGCGGTGCGACGTCGGCGGGGAAGCAATCGCCATATGCGAGAACTCCATCTGCCGTGTTGAAGACGCCACACCCGGGGCTGCCGGGTCATAGAACCCCAGTTTCGACGCGAAAGCCCACTTCCGTTCGTGGTGCCACCGGGTCTTGGCGTTCGCTTTGGCCTCAACGAGCTCCCGTTCCCTGGCTTCCTTCTTCTCAGCCTTCTTCCCCGCACGCTTGCTCAACGGTTTGTTGCGCCGCAAACCTTCGGCCGCGGTATCGGCTGCAGCTGCTTCCAGCTCGAGTTTCCCGACACGGGCCTGGGCCCTAAGGGTCCGCTTGGATTTGCTGGCCACAGCCCAAGGCAGGCTGAAACGCTTGGTCTCGTTCGCGGTGCTCATCGGATTCCCCTCGTAAACGGCATGGTCGTGATTAGGGCAAGGTCGTTGCGGTGGTCCAGCCAGTCAATGAACTCGATACCTGCATCGGAGGCAGCTGCCTCAACGATGTCGGTGGTGGACAGGATCTCGTTCGCGTCCTCCACGGCGAAGGAGATGTACAGCCCGTAGGCTGCGCCGTGATGGCCGGAACCGGGCTTCAGATCCAGGAGCCGCTGGTGGGAGGCCCCCATCAACACTTCTTCGGTGCCATCGGTGACGACACCGGACTTGCTGACCTTATTGCTCGTTGCCCTGTCCATCGCGGCATCCGAGCGGGCCTTGGACCGGGCGCTGCGGGCATCTTCAAGTTCCATGACCATGGACACCGAGTGCACCACGGCCGGTTGGATGCCGCTGATGATCGCTTCCAAGGCCTCGACCGGGATCGGTGCGGGGCTGAAGGCCGAGGCCGGCACGTAGCCGGTACGGATATGCCAGTGATCATTGACCACCAGGGAGATCGGAGAGGATGCGCCGTCCAGGTGCTGCCAGCAGTCCATCAGGTTGGCGCCGTCGTAGTCGTCGATGTCGAAGTCCGGGTCTTGCAGGTGACGCAGCAGTGCGGCCATGGCTTGGGGGCCAAGGGGCCGCGAGTTCGTGATGGAGCCCATCATGGACGCTTGGGCCATGGCGGAGCGGATTTCCTGATAGATCGCCTGGCCAATGCCTTCGTCCCCTGACCCGTAGGCTTCCGCGCGGCGGTACAGGGCTGCGGAGCCGGGGATCCGGAACGTCTCATAGGTGCGGTGCTGTTCGGAGCGTGAACGGGTTGTCTCGCACAGGTCGCCGTAGGACTCCAACAGGATCCGGGGAACGTTTTGCGCGACCCGCCGTTTGACCCATAGCAGGTGGTCGGCGGAGTCCATCGGCACGGCCCGGGCCAGCGTCTGGACATGGGTGACGAGGGACTGTCGGCGGGCCAACCGGGCGAGGTACTGGCCACGGGCTACATGCCCTGATTCTTTCCGGTATTCCTCCCGGATACCCGAGGACGAACCCATGACTTCCATCGTGGCCGTGTAGTAGGACTTCTTGACCTTTCCCTGATGCCGGAAGATCACCAACGGCCCTTCCGGGGTGTCGATGGCGAAGTGACGGACGGTGCCCACCATGAGAGGGGCGTTGTCCTTGTGCCGGACAGGGACTTCGACCATCCCGTTCTCGTCGGCGCGGTCACGGTCCTTCTTCCCGGCCTTGATCATCCGCGTCTGCGGACGGTCCTTCACCGGGACGTAGACCAGGGACTTGTTCTTGGCCCGGACCTTCTTGTGCCGGACCTCCACGAAAAGAGCACCCAGGGAGCGGTGACCGGAGAACTTGTTGGGCGTGGTCAGGATGACCCCTGCCAGAACCAGCACCGCGGCGATGATCAGGGCCACCACGCTGCTGCCGCCGGCCAGGACGATCAACAACGCGGTACCGATGGCCACCGACAGGCCGATCCATTCCGGTGCCGTCCGGTTCCCACCGAACAGGCCACGGCTCTGGACCTCACCGCCTACAACAACCATTCTTCCCATTGCTACCTACTCCTTGCCGTACTTCTCTTACCGGCCACTGATGTGGTCGGTATCCGGTGCCATCGAACGGGCAGAGCGCTGGCCGCGCATGGAGGCCTGACGTGCCGCTTCCCTGCCTGCCAGCAGGAACGCCGTCGCGCCACCGGCTGCGACCTTCGCCGATCCCCGGCCCACTGCCCCGGCACTGGTTTTCAAAGCCTGTGCCGCTTTTGCACCGCCGGTTCCGGCACGGTCGGCTTTTTGCAGCTCCCCGATCGTGCGGGTCTCCGGCTGGCCCTGACCACTCTGACCGGTGGGTGTGCCTTGTTCGTTGGGAACCCGGGAAGCTGCACTGCGGCGGCCCGAAACCCCGGCTCCTTGGGAACCAAGTCCTGATCCTGACGTGCTCTGACCTTCTGAAGGCGTTGCCTGCCCGGTCAAGCCGTTCGACCCGGGACCACCACCGGGGGTAGTCCCGTTCCGGCCGCCGGGGGTGCCGGACTGAACCTGGGCGGTTCGCTTCTGCCGGATCGCGGAGGAGATCGCTGCCCCGGCGCCGGCGACCATGGCCGCCCCGGCGACGGACTGACGGCCCTCGCCCAGATTGCTTGAGGATGACGGAAGGATCGGCACGTACTTGTAAATCAACGGCAGCGCGAAAGCTAAAAGGCACATCGCGGCTGCGGCAAGGAACACCGACGTCGCGTTCACCATGCCGTCTTCCACGCCCTCGCCGACGAACGCCGGACGTGAGGCGATGTAGCTGAAGACTGCTCCCATGAGCAGAAGCAGCAACGGCTTTGACAGTGAGATCCCGAGCCACAACGCGCCGACCTTGCCTACGCGTTCGCGGTACTTCGGGTGGATCAAGAAGCCGACCATCATGGCTATGCCCAACCCCAGCAGGTACAGGGCGAGCGGCTGCAAGGCGAGTAACCCGAGCATGGCCCAGGCCGCGATGAACAGCAGGCCGAATAGCAGGACCGCCGCCAGCGGCCCGAACGCTCCGCTGGCTTCGTAGGAAGCGAACCGGGAAATGGCGACCCCGAAGTCCGTGACCCGGCTGGAAGTCCAGAACGATATGCCTTCAGTCATGTCGCTCATCCAACCGTTGATCACGTAGCCGATCGGAGGACCGAACAGCACAAGGATCATGGACAACGGCCCGTACCAGAGCAGCGACGTCCGGGCGGAGTCCATATCGATCTCTTCGTTCGAGACGTCTTTCCAGAGCTTGAAATACACCAGCCCCATGATCAGGATCCCGATCCCGGCAAACACAGCCCACGTCGCCCGGAAACCGTCATCAACCTCGAACACTGAAACCTTCAACAGGTTGTTCAGCACCTCGTTGGTGGACTTCACACCCTCGGCCTTGACGGTGTTCGCGAACTTCTCAAACCCGTCCTTCGCGTTCGCGATGAACGCCACAGTATCCACAGTGCCCAAGACGACCTGACCACCCGGCATCGCCGAGATAGTCGTCCGCATCACCACACCAGCAATCGGAGCGTATTTCTCCCATAGCGCTGAAGCCACGCAATAGGACACTGCTGCGTCAGGAGCCCCGGTTGAGGAAAGGCCGCTGCAGAAACGAGGTTGTGTTCGGTCGTAGTCCAAGGACTGTTCGGGGGTGGTGAGAAATGCTCCGAAGGCCTTGGCAGCAGTGTTCTCACAGTTGCTTCCGCCCATAGTTCCGTAGAAGACCACGTTGCTGCAAGCCTTCTTACCGTGCTCCAGGTTCAAGCGGTCCCGTATGCCGTTCCGTTGTGCTTCCGGCAGCCCTGCAAGGCGTTTGAGCTGGTCCGCGTTCAGCTTCTCAGTCGTGTTCACTTCGTCAGCTGCCTCAGCGGGTCCAGCGAAGACGACGCCGAAGCCTAGGAACAGCGCCAGCAGGGTCGCGACGAGGCGTAACACCCGGCTAGCGCTTAGCGTTTGCATACTCAACCCACCCCTCCTTGCTCTTGCCCTCGAAGACCCAGTTCACTAGCGACTCGTCCAGAATCGGGATGGCCCCCGTTGGGCCCTTAGGGTCTTGCCCTCCAGGCCCTGCATCCTTGACCCTGCCTCCGAACGACGGGTCGTCGGCCTTCGGCATAGCGTCCGTAATTTTCCAGTCACCATCCCATCCGAGCTGCATCGTGACAGTTCCGAAGCTTGCCAACGGGACGCTGTCAGTTCGGCCATCAAGAGATCCGGTGAAGACCTGGACCACGGCCTTCTTCTTTTCTTCGCAGCCCGCAAGCCGGTACATGCCCCCAGCACTAACGTCGGATCGCTGTATCCAGCCCCCTTCAAACGCTCCAGGAGGCTGCTCTTTCAGTCCGGCCAGGGTGTCCCCAGCCAAGGTGGCCGTATCAAACCATGGACCAGTTTCTGAGAGCTCCTTCAGCGTCTTCTTCTGTTGGGCCCAAGTGGTGACATTGACGTCCCTGAGAAGGTGGGCGTAGTTAGCGGCGGCTTGGGCGGCAGAGCCGCAGCTGCCGTTGTAACCGGTGATGGTCTTGCCGTCGCTCGCGGTTTTTGTTCCGCCTTCGCCGATCTTGATCCCGGAGACGGGGAATCCGAACTTCCCGGAAGCCTGCAGGGAGCTGGGATCATCCGGTTTGGCTGCCGGTGTCGGTGGGTTCAGCAGGACGACGGCCACAGCGATAATCAGAATCACCGCCCCCAAGGCTGTGAGCAGTTTCCAGTGCTTCCGCATGGGCTAGGCTCCTGCTGCCGTGGCCAGGGCCAGGATGCCGCCGATGATGACGCTTGCGCCGGCAGCGGCACCGAAGGCGATGCCGGTCTTCTTGGCCCCTGCTGCGCCGTCTTCGATGTCGTCGGAGTGGCCACGGTTGCGGGCGATTCCCCACTTCATGAGGTTCCAGATGAACATGCCGGCAAGGAGGATCAGGGCAAGCGCCCAGAGTGCGCCGAGGACCATTTGGACGGCTCCGGTGAACTTCACACCGAGGACATCGATGCTGGGCGTCACGCCGTCCAGGGGGTTGTCTATGGTGGGTACGGCGCTGCGGATGATGATTTCGTTGCGGATCGTGGTGAACATGATTATTGGGCTCCTTAGAGGTTGATGGTTTTGGTGGAGGTGGCGCGGTCGATGGCCAAGAGGCCTTCAGCGATTTCCGCTGATGCGCGTTCGAAGGCGCGGCGGGCCGGGTCTCCGACGAGCTGCCAGTCGATGATCGAGCCGGTATCCAGTGCCCCGTCGTAGGGGATGTCGATCAGGACCCGCACCGCTGAGGCTAGGTTCTCGCGAAGCTCTGCCTGCTCGGCTGCGGAGACTTTCGCTCCGCCGCCCTGGGTGACCAGGACGACGGCGTTGGTCACCAGGTTCTTGTAATGCGGGTTGCCGGTGCGTTCGGACATGGATTCGAGTTGCTCGATCATCCGCAGGGCGGACACGACAGCGTTGCGCTTGAGCGTCGTGGGGATCACGAGCTGGTCGGTGACCTCGATGGAGGCGAGCCAGTTCGCTGAGCGGGTGTTGTTGCCGGTGTCCACGATGATGGTGTCGTAGAAACGGCTGACCACGGTGTGGATGCGGTTGAACTCGTCGGCACCAATAGATTTCATGCGGTCCGCGTCCTCGTCCGCGACCAGGACGGAGAACTGGTTGTTGCCCTGATGGCGGGTGTAGTAGGACAGTTCGCCCTTGCGGGCGGTGACGGTCTCGAAGGACTCCAGAACGTTCAACAGATCCCACACGGTGCGGGTAGAGTCGTTCGCGTTGGTCCGGACGCCGGCGGTGCCCATCATTTCGTTGTTGTCCCACACCAGTGTCTGCTGGCCGGAGTGGATCCCGAATGTGGAACCAAGCCCGACGCTGCACATCGTTTTGCCCACCCCGCCCAGGGGCTGGGCGACCATGATCTGCATCGGGCGGGAGTAGACCCGCTGGATTGCAGACAGATCCGCCCGACGTGCCAGCTCGGCCGCGCCCACCTTAGGGCTGATCAGACCGAAGCTGACCGCCCGCAGGAACGCCTGCCAGCCCGTGGCCGGCGGCAGCTGGTCATTCACGTTCTCCTTACGCAGCACAGCGGCGCTGCGGCGGCCACTGACCAGCGGAGCCTCCCGGTGCAGGTCCTCCACCACAGGGGTTTCGGCCTTTGCTGCTGCGGCCGGTTCAGTGTCCGGTACTGCGTGGATGATCGGGGCCGGTTCCGGGGTGATTTCTTCGGGTTCGGTGTCGGTCAGGCTGATGGGTGCGCGGCTCTTCCGTTCGCTTCCTTGCCAGTTCGTGCTCATCGGATGGTTCCTCTCCCTCGGTTCAGGGTTTGCTCTTGGGTTCAGGACGTCGGGTCTTGCGGGGATATGGCTGTGACCAGCCAGGGCTGCTGCTGCCCGGACCGGTGCAGGAGCATCGTCCAGCGGCCCGCATCGGTGGAAAATGTTGCGGTGACCGTCAGCGGGTTGCCGGCGTCGCGGCTGATAGCGGGCCCGTCCGTGACTTTGCGGATGGGCACCCTGGCCGGGTCGATGTACTCGGCATCCTCGGCGTATTCCGGTGCGAGATGCGGGGCGAGGTCCGCGAACCAGGTTGTCTCCGGAACATCGGGCCGGGCGAACAGGCCCATAACCTTGGCCGCGGTGTCCTTGACCGCTTTCTCTGAGGCGGCGTCCCACGTCACCTCCGGGACGCCGTAATGCTCATCGGCGCCGTGGTCGTGGCCATCGCCGGCACCGTGGCTCTCCTGGCCGGGCTGTCCGGTGTTCACCGTGGGGGTCGAATCGGCTGCCGGTTCGGTGCCCGCGTTTCCGGCGCAGGCACTCAGCGAGAGCGCGGCGACAAGTGCGGCTGTGAGTACGAGGTGCTTGCGCATCAGAGAATGCCTTTCTCTTTCATGATCGGGGTCGGGTCGATGGTGGGATTAATCGGGACCATGGGGTTGGGCAGGGCGCCGGCGAAGAACTCCATGTGCAGGTGGCGGCCGGTGACGTTGCCCGTTGCACCTTCGGTGCCCAACGGTGTTCCGGCGGCCACAGTGTCGCCTTCCTTGACCTTCACCGAGCCTGCTTCCATGTGGTACATGCCGATGGTGAGCTTTCCATCCACTGTCTGACCGGTAACGCCGGTGCCGAACAGGCCATCAAGATTGCGGACCTTGACGATCTTCATATCCGTCAGGGCCACGATCGTTCCCGGCCCTCCGGGATGAACGAAGTCGATTCCGTAGTGGAAGTTCGCCAGCACACCCCCGGCAGTGCCGGGCGGGGCCGGCCGGGGACCGTAGCCGCTGCTATTGGTCGCCCCTTCCATGGGAGCGACCCACTTACCGGCCAAGTCCCCCACAACCTGGTTGCCCTCAGCCGGGCAGACGCCGGACGGGTCCACCGCAGCGCCGGACTCCCCACCCAAGGCTTTGAAGACCTCTGTGGCCTGGGCACGGAACTTCGTGTAGTGGTTCGGGTCTGCGTTCCGTTGCGTCCGGTGGATGGCGATGGTCGGTTCGAGGGTTTCCCAACCCTCCACCTTCTGGAGGGCTTTGAAGAAGTTCGTCGCCGAGATGGTGGGGTCCATCCGGTCTGTGTAGGATCCCCACGCGCCGTTGGCGCGCTGCTGGAACAAACCACGGGAGTCCGGCCCGGCTCCGTCGCCGTAGTCGATGACGCGGAGCGTGGACTCACCGATCGCAGCCTGGATGCCGATCAGCTGCGCGGAGACGGGCAGCTTGAGGGACTTGGCGGCGTTCATGATCGCTTGGGCATTCTTCATTTGCTCGGCCTCAAACCCGGCCACTCCCCCGGCGGGGGCAGGTCCAGCGGCTGCCCCGGCGGGTGCAGCACACGATGATGCCGCCTGTGCCGGATCACTGTCATCCAGGACAACAGTGACAAGCCCAACGGTCAGCAGCGCAACGATCGAGGCACCGGTAATGACTTTGCGGGCGGTCATCGCTTCACCACCGGACGTTGCTTGCGGACCCAGGAATCGGCGATCCACAAGGTCCCGGCAGCCTCCACGGTAAGAACAACTTCGGGGTGACGGATCCTAAGGACCACACCGGGACGGTCATCGTTGAAGACTGCTGAGGCCTTGTGGCGGGTCAGCAGCTCTGCGTCTATCAAGGCGTCCAGGACTTCGGGCAGGTCCCCTTCGAGACCGGTACGGCGGGCAAGCGCTGCCTCGTACGTCACGCACGCTGCTCGGCCTTCGATGAACTCACGCTCATCCATCAGGCCCACCAGTTCAGTAAGGACCAGACGTTGGTTCTTTGGGACGTTCAGATCGCCGATCCATGACCGGAAGCTCTCACGTCCGTCCTCGGCGCGGGTACGCAGAGACGCGCTCATAGGCCACTCTGTGCCAAACGGCAGCATGCTCTTCAAAATCGTTCCCTCCCCACTGGGCATCCCTACACTTATCAGTCCCCACCGACGTATTTAATAAATCCATACGATGGAGCAATTCGCATTGTCCACGAAATCCCACAGAACCGCTTGTCACGCTCTCTTGCGGGGATATAAAACCCTTCACTTACAAGTCTAACATTAAATGTTAGTGTATTATCCAGTTGTGATGAGATACGGCAAAATAATCAAGTGCCCCGATATGCGAAGCCCCTCACCGCCGTCCAGCCTCAGGCTGAGGCGGCCATGAAGGCTTTCGGGATGAACCAAGTGCGCGCCGCCATCGTCCGACACCTTGCACTGCACCCCGACGGAGTCACATCGGGACAGATCACGCGAGAGCTTTCCGCGACATACCAAACCATCTTTCGGCACCTGCAGGACCTGGAAGAGCAAGGGATTGTGACTTCGGACGCCGGCGAACATCGGCACGGCCAGCGGGTTATCTACACCCTGAATAAGGCTGCCCGCGACAAGGCCTTGGCTGACTATGCGAAGTACCTGGACGGTCGGTAGGGCCTACGCGCCGCCCCACCTCTTGCCCTGCCAGCACCCCCAAAACTTCACATTTTCATTGAGCTTGTGACAAGCTTGTCAAACAGCAAGTAATTCTTGACTCAATATATCATCACTTCGCACAATTATGTTTTTGTCCCACCCTTTGCGCGTATTGTGAAACGCACGACGCAAGCCTCAGCCCCGGAAGCAGATCAATGGCCCTTAGCGCACAGGAGTTCAATGGTTGGCTGTTGGCCCATCACCTGCCCAACGGGACCTCAGACCTAGCCAAGCTCCTTGGCCTGAACAGGGCCACCCTCAACAAGCAACGCCTCCGCGGCCGCGTCAGCGAAGCCACGGTCGTGGGCATCGCCCGTGCAGCGAAGATCAATCCAGTCACCGCCCTGTCCGAGTTCGAGCAATACCATGGTCTGGCTGACGGCATCCAGGCACCAACTGATGCGGAACTTCTGAGCCAAATGACCTACGTGGACATCACGGTAGAGCTCCTCAAACGATCCAGGGCAGACATCGCCCGTCGCCTGGCCGACTACGAGCTAAGCGCAGTCCCGCACGAAGACTCAGTCCGCGAGTGGATTGACGCCGTGGACCCGGGTGACCTCCGCCGCCAGCTCGCAGCCAGCGCCGGCCTCCAGCTGAGCAACCTCTCTGCCCTCCTAACGGATAACCGCCTACCGCCGGAGATCGCCGTTACTGCTGCAAAACTGGCTGGTACATCGACCGTCAGCGGACTTGTCGTCACAGGCTTGATCAAGCCCGAAGAAGCCGGATGGCCCCTTTACTGTCGGGAGAACAGCTTCACGCGCATGGATGACCTGGCACTTATTGACGCAGCAGAGGCCAAACTGAAGCATTTGCGGCGGAAGACGAAGAAAAAAGTCGACGCCGACGCTACGTTGCAGCACTATTGGGAGACGCTGGGCTAATGGACATACTTTTCTGGGTTGTACTCGCACTTGCCGCCGGGCTTAGCCTCACACGTGTCCCCGGCCTGAGCCGCAGCCGAAACCAAGCGATCTTCCTGTGCGGCGTTTCCCTCTGCGCGGCCTTCGCGATCATGCTGCCGCCGGTCTACACGGCCATTGACAGCCTGTTCGTCCGGACCAACTTCACAGACCTTTTCGCCAAGCTGGCGCTCTTCCTGGCGGTCAACATTCTTATCGCTCAGATAGCCAAGCCTCTTCAGGCCCACACGGCGTTGAGGCTCACTGCCGGCATTCCCGGACGGCTGATCCTCGTCCTTGTCTACGGACTGGAAATGGTCCTCTTTGCCCTAACGGACACCAAGACCCCATCCCCCGGCCTCGGCGCCTACATCAACGAACCCATAGCGTTCGGGTACAACGCCGTCACCGTCCTCTACATCGCTTTCCTCTGCAGCTTGCTGATTGGCCCCCTCTACGCCCAGGTAGGCAAACCCGGCCATCCCTTGCAGCGCTGGTCCTCCGGGCTGCTCCTGGCAGGCTTCGCGCTGGCCATCATCCGCGCCATGGTCCTACTGATCGGCTGGGTGGTTCCGGGACTGTACGACGTCGGACAGAGCATCAGCGCTGTCTCCGCCCTGGCCGTCGTGGCAGGCCTCGGATGCGCTTGGATTGCCCTCCGCAAGTACAGCGCCCCTACGATCCGGCAGAGCCACCTTCGAGGGGAGTCAGCATGACAAAAGTGAGGCCCGCAATACTAAAGGAACAGACGACACACCCCACGAGGTTGCAGGATTTCGTTAATCAAAAACGATTAGATGGCCCTATGGCAATCAAGAAACTTGCTCACGGAGGACGTCCCTCAAAGGGGCCCCGGCACACCTTTGTGGTGAAACCCGACCTTACCCGGGCCGAGAAGCTGCGGGCCATCATGGAAATACTCGACACCAACGCAGTCGACTACCTAACTCCCTTGGTGGCCGACCATATCGATTCCATTGATCTTGAGGAACTACGCAACCAGGAGCGATTGCCCTACCCAAAAGCTAGTTAAAGCAGAAGGCCCGCACTAGGCGGGCCTTCTCAAAGTATGCGTTCAGATCCAGTTCTTGGCGGGACACGATCTGAACTTTTCAAGCTCCCTCTCACGAGGTAGCTCCCTTTTTGCACCTTCGAGAAACGAAAGGTAACTGCTGTCTATGGTACCGGAAGCGCTCTTGGCGTCAACGCATGCCCCCCCGGGTGTCGGAACGCAGACGACACCGCAACAAGCCTGGGCCCTTGCCTCCCTGATTGCAGGGGAGCCTTCCTACAGGCTCGGCCGCTGGATCGGCCAGAAGTTCCAATACCCCCGGCCAGCTCAGCCGCCGAAAATCACGCCGACACTGCCTGACCGCCCGGCCGCCGTAACGCTTCACGGCCCCGACGGCCGCGTAGCCACCCTCTGCCTGGACCTCGACACCTCCAAGGCCCTCAAACACGTCGTAGACACCGACGCAGCGCAGCTGGCCACCATACTGAGGAAAGTCGACGTGGGCTTCATCGAAGACTTCTCCCCCAGCGGAGGCCGGCACCTGTACATCCCCCTGCAGGAGCGCATGGACGCGGCCGACGCCCGCGAACTCGTAGAAGCCTTCGCCCTGATGGCCACGAGCCTGGACCCGAGCCCTCACCAAAACAGCACCGATGGCTGCATCCGTGTCCCAGGATCCGCGCACAAGTCCGGTGGCCACCAAACCCTCATCACTCCCTTGGCCCAGGCTTACGACGTCCTGCGCCGCAGGAACTCCCCTGCCGCCGTCCGTTCCCTCCATGCCGCACTGGCGCCGGAGCTGGCCCGCAACCGTGCGCGCAAAGCCCGTGAGACGAAGCTGATTACTGCCCAGCGCACTGCAGCAGCACTGACACTTGCCGCAGATGCAGCCAGGGACTCCCCGCTTCGCAGGATTGCCCGTACGGGGCTCTACGACACGGCACGCTACAAAAGTCCGTCCGAAGCGCGCATGGCCGTCCTGAACCATTTCGCAGCCCGAGGATGGACCCGCGACCAGGTCCAGAACGAGCTGGGCTGCCAGTTCCCTGGACTCGCAGCCCTGTACGGCACCGCCAGCAAGCAGGAACGGCTCCTACCCACCGAGTGGGCCAAGGCCGAAGCGTTCACAGCCCACCGGCCGCCGCAAAAAAGCTCGTTCCCGAAAGCACGGGAAACGACTGTACTTATTAACAACACAAGCCTTACTCAACCCACAGGGGGGGCCACTAAACCTAGCTCCGCGGCAATCCACCAGCTCGTGAACGATCTGGAGAATATCCTTTACGCCGTTCTTGATCACCGCCTTCAAGCACGCGGTCGCGAAGGCCTGGGCCTTCGCCTCCTAATCCGTGGCCTCCTGGGATACATGCGTGCCAAACAAACCAACATCCTGGACGTTGGTTGCCGTACCCTCGCCGTGGCCCTGGGAAAGCACCACGTCACCGTCGCCCGCCTCCTGCCAGTGCTGGTCAAAGCCTGCGACGGCATCCTGACCAA
The DNA here is from genome assembly GCF_021109375.1 of Arthrobacter sp. AK01. Lineage (NCBI taxonomy): Bacteria > Bacillati > Actinomycetota > Actinomycetes > Micrococcales > Micrococcaceae > Arthrobacter > Arthrobacter sp. AK01. The sequence goes on along the minus strand of NZ_JAJOHP010000015.1, from coordinate 18,348 downwards.
AGTTGCTGACGCCAGGCACAAGGCAGCGGACGTCTACGTGATTCAGTTGCCTGAGCACTACACCCAGCTGGCCCGGGAACTCACCTGGCGCAAAGGACAGGTCCACGCGATCCGCCCCGCATTCCGGGCTCTCGGCGACGCAGCTGCCATCATCTACGAAGGAATCGAACGTAGCCGGCACTCCCCCACCACGGCTGACCTTGTGCGGGCTACTGGCATCAGCCGCAACGCGGCCACCAAAGTACTGACTGACATGGAAGCTTTGGCCATGATCAAACGCCAGGGCCGACACTGGACGACCACTACGGTGAACCTTACGGACCTTGCCGCGCGTCTCGGCGTGCTGGACGACTTCCAGGCCCACATCAGCCGAAATCGACGGGAACGAGCCGCCTGGCACGCCTACCTCGACCGCTTCCGTGACCAGCAAGTAGCCGAAATAGACCTGTATGAGGCTGAACGGGACGAATGGTGGATGCCACCACCCGAAGATGAAGCGGTCTTATGGATGGCGGCATAGCAAGGGGCTGCCGCCCCAAGGTTTTCGAAGGACTCGAAGACCCCGACAGGGATACCATCCGCTGCGCCGGAACGACCATCACCGTGGCAGGAATTTCAGGGATCGCTACACCAACGCCTACGACCCCACAACGGCCCAGGACATCGAAAAGATCATCTTTGTAGGCGGAGAAGTGCGCGCATGGGTGCGCTACGGAGACACCACATGCCTCATCATCCACACGCCCGGGACGACGCCCGTTCAGTGCAAACCCACACAGGAACAACAAGCCGAGAAGCCGCCGACACCCGGCCCGACCGTACAGCCGAAGCCCACAAGCTCCAGCTGGTCCCGCCGCGCTGGACCCCCCCCAGGGGTGGCTAAAGCTTTGACGGATTTGGAAGCGTTGGCCATGATCAAACGCCACGGGCGGCACTGGAAGATCACCACCGTTAATCTGACTAACCTGGCAGCCCGGCTAGGCGTGCTGGACGACTACCAAGCGCATATCAGCCGCAACCGACGGGAACGAGCTGCCTGGCACGCCTACCTGGACCGCTTTCGGGATCAGCAGATGAACGAAACAGACCTGCACGACTTTGAAAGGGAGGAGCACTGGATGCCACCCGATGATTTCCTTAATCTGATTAGTTGCGTGATGGATCTAAACCCAACGAGGCCCAGTGAGTTCTTAGGAGTACGGCCAGGGCCGTCCTGCAAATTCTTCGTATGCTTCGGCTTGTCGGGAGAGCACTTTGACAACGTTAGGGTTGTCGGACGCCAAGGGCGAGAGCTTGATCCGTCCAGCATGAGGCTTTTCCGCAATCCTCCCTGTACTCGTTCGGCAATATTGGCCTTCCTCGGCTTCGCATCGTGGGCACCCCCGGGATTCAACGTCCTCCAGAACTGCAGGCACCAGCTCCTCAGCAGCAGCCTCGGCTGCTCGTCTCTCATCCCGTGCAGTGGCCGCCTTCTGCGCTTTTGCTGCGTCGACAACGAGTGGCGGCACATTGTGGCCCTGAGCCAACAGCGCGGAGTATGTCGTACTGGGATACTCAGGATGGTCTTGAAGGATCTGGCGCAAGGTGTGAATCTGTTTCGGGGACAACAGCTCCCCCGGCTCCAAGACATGCGGTCCTCGTTCTCCGGAGGGGTTCCACGCTGCCGTAGGTGCCGCACCGAATTTGGCGGCGATGGGAAGATCCGCCGCAATGATTAGCCGTGATTCTGCTAAGTGCCCGAATACCTCAACCAGGTCGACAAGGCACTTCTGTGCTGCTTTGGATGCCCCCCGTAGATTCAATGGTGTCGTGCAGCCAAGAAGCATATTTTGAAACTCGCCCAGCGAAGCCGTGAGTACAGCTGCAAAGTCAACGACTTCTTCAAGGGAATAGGGCTGAAATCCGTGTGCGGCTGGGTCATACGCGGGAACAGCCTCAGAGACTGCAGCAGCCTGGATATTCTCCTCAGCTTGACCGGCCGTGAATTCCTGGGGCTTGGTTACAGGGGGAACGCCAGAGTGCACGGCACTGAAACCAATGGTTCCACGACCGGGTATGGACCCACGCAGTTGTTCTGTAAAGGGACGGAAGCCGCCCTGAGTCCGGGCGAAGGCAGCGATCATGGCGCTCACCTTGTCGTGGTGCCAAAGAAATTGGACGTAGGGACTCCGCCCCCGGCCCCCGGTTCGCTGTTGAGGCCGGGCCAAGTCTTGATCAATGGCCTCCGGGGTGGGCTCCGGGCCCCTTCGGAGTCCCATAAGCGTTAGGCAGCCGCCTGTGTCTTTCGACGTCCACCCAAACTGCTCTCCCAAGGCGGTCTGGCTTACCCAAACGTCGGGATCCAACGATTCTGCAGTATCCAATGTTTCAGAACTCACGACGACTATTTTGCCCTGAGGCTTGTCCAACAGCCCCTTCCCACGCTTACAGGCAGTCAATGAAGGCAAAAGGTTTAGGAGTAATGACAGTAATGCAGTCAATAGTCGCTTTGACATCATAGATTGCAACAGTAGTATTGATAGTAAAGACTTCAAAGACTGTTTAGACGCGATTGATAGTAAAGACTTCAAAGACTGTTTAGACACGATTGACTGCAACGCCGTTAATGACAGTAAAGACAGTAAGGTGACCTTATGACTACGAATGAGCCATTCGATCGGACCGGTTTGGATAGAGTCGTCGCGCTCGTCAACGGCAAGGGTGGCGTGCTCAAAACGACACTGACCGCCAATCTAGGCGGACTCCTGGCTGTTTCCGGGTGGCGTGTCCTGCTGGTTGACTTCGACCCTCAAGGCAACCTGGGACTCGATCTTGGGTACCGCCATACAGCGAACGTTGATGATGATGGCATGGGCATGGCACAGAGCCTTATGTTCGGTGCGCCGCTGATGCCAGTGAAGGATATCCGTCCCAACCTGGACGTCGTACCCGGGGGATTGCACCTCGATCAGGCTGCGGCCGGCCTCGTATCACTTGCCGGCAAAGATGCGCGCAGGGCCAAGCTCGCCCTTGCGGCTGCCTTGTCGCCCGTGGCTGACCAGTACGACATCATCTTTATTGATTGCCCGCCAGGAAACGAGCCACTTCAACTGGCGGCCCTGGGTGCGGCGGCGCAGATCATCGTCCCGACTAAGACGGACCGTGGCGGACGAGAGGGCCTACTGGGCGTCGCCAAGCGCCTTGATTCAGTTATCGACGTCAATCCTGGCATCGACCTTCTGGGCGTTATTATTGCCGCTACATCTTCATCGGCGCGATCGGTGCAGCGCACTGTCCGTGAAGCCATCACTGAGGCATTCGGTACCGAGGACGTGCTCTTTGAGAGCATGGTCCGCCACGCAGAATCGCCCGCACAAGCAGTCCGGGAACGGGGCGTTCTCGTCCATGAACTCGAAGAACAAGTCAATGCCGGTCCCAAATGGTACGAAGTCCTGCGCGGCGCCGCCAAGGGAGAGCCGAGCCAGCCACGATCCGCAGGGAACGTTGCAGAAGACCTCCACCGGGTTGCACAAGAATTGGTCGCCCGGCTGGAAGCCGCAGAGCAAAGGAGCGCATCATGACCCAGAACCGTGAACCCATCGGCCCTCCGCCGCGGCGACCCGCAAACGGTGTCCAGAACCTACTCAAGGCCAATAGAGGGCCGGCAACGGACAGCCCCCAGTCAACGGCTGCGCCGGTCCCTTTGCCATCGACTTCGGCCACCAAGCAAGTCACCTACTACATGCCCGAGAGTTCCAGGACTCGAGCCAGGGCCGCATACAACGCCACCCGCGGGCAGGAGGAAGACGCGAGCTGGTCGGAATTCGTCACCCGCGCTGTGATGAATGAGGTCTACCGCAGGGAAAGGCTCTACAACGAGGGCGAACCATTCCCTGGCGGTACACGAAACTTGGCGCCAGGAAGAACCCTCGGTCCATAGCATTACTATCTTTGCTGGCATTGACAGTATTGGCTCACGACCTATCTTGATCAGGAAGAAACCACGTGTCTATATCCACGCTTTCACGAAAGCTCCTTTGGGGTAACGCTGCCAGTCACTGTTCATGGCCAACCTGTAGGCGGCAACTTAGCCAGGACCTTGTGAACACCACGGCAGCAATAGTCCTTGGTGAGGAAGCACATATTGTTGCAAGGGAGCCGGACGGCCCTCGCGGCGAGTCTCCGTTAACTGCAGCGGAACGTGATGACTACAGCAACCTGATTTTGCTCTGTCCCACAGACCACACTCTCATCGACAAGGCTCCGGAGGATCACTCTGTTGAGGCCCTGCTCAAGATAAAGGCTGACCACGAGGCTTGGGTGCGAGATTCTTTGGGGCCAAAAGTTGATCAGGCCGAAATCCGTTGGGCGCAGATTGTCGACCAGCTGAGTGACAAGCTCAGCCTCGACACCTGGGCACTCGACGTTCATGCCTTCTTCGATGGGGGACCGATCACCTTGGCGGTAACCACGGAAGAGAGGCTTCGCGAGTGTGCGCTATGGATTGCAAAAAGGCCTTGGCCGGCAGGACAGGACAAACTCAAAGCCGCTATACGCAATATGGGTATTTTCCTGAATGAACTGCTCTCCGAGTTCAATGTGTACGCAGAACTTCGTAACGGAGGAGAACGACGGAGGTATCCAGCGTTCTACAAGATCCCTGTATGGGATACGGAGCTGTACAACTCACTATTAGCGGAGTACAGGAACAACAGGACGTATCTTTCGGACCTCACCCTTGAAATCACGCGTTACATCAACCTTTTCGGTGACCTTGTGCGAGAAGACCTGGATCCTTCCTTCCGCCACGATGAAGGACTCACCGAGGTATTGGCCGAGGGGCAACCGCTTGAATACGGCGCCTACGTGCCCCAATTCGCTCGGGAAGATTTGGAAGTGGCCCTCGAAACGCAGGCGCTGGTTGCATTTAAGGATTCCCGCGCTTCGCGTTCCCCGCGTTTCAAGTGGTGAGCAGGGCAGAAAGAGGTGGCATCACGACCGCGCGAATGTTTGTTAGCGGAGGTCTCGGCTACTGTCGGCCTACGGCGGAGGGGTGGATCTCAAAACCAAACGTAGTCCCCGCTTCTCCGAGGGCGTGATTCCGCCCGCAGACAGCGATCATTGTCCACAGGCGTTCAACTGTGTCCGCAATGCGTTGGTTGATGGAGCTGGCGAGGTGGTCCCACAGTGCGTTGTTGGACGAAGCTTCCAAAGCGGCCGTGTAGGCCGCCGCCACTTGATGGTCTTGGACCACGGTGTCCTCCATCCGCTGCCAATATTCGCCCGGGCTGTCCCACGGTTGAGGCGCGTCTCCGAGTCTGTCGAGATGATAGAAGCGCCCCGATCGGCCGTATCTGCCGAGAGTGGCAATAAGTGGGATGACAACAGGATCAGCTTCAACCTCTGCAACCAGACCGCGCACGTATTCGGTGCTGGTTGCCGTCCGTGCTGAAAGCTCGGCCATGACAGACGAGTGCATGTCAGCCAGATTGTGTCCAAAGCCTTTCATTTGACCTATGGTGGGCCAGGATTGGTTGGTGTCCAGCGAAGCAAGTCCAAGGGTGAGCTTGTAGAGCTTTTCGACGCCGATTGAGAGCAAGGTCAGAATCGGATCCCTTGTCGTTTCCAGGAACGCAGCTGTACGAACAACCCGGGTTCCGTAGGCCAGCAGGTTCCTTGCTGAAGACATCTCCTCGATGAGGGCGAACGCCTTTTCGCGGTCCAAATGGGGGATCGACATGTGCTCACCCTATCGACGCGAGGGTGCCGCACCGCCCTAGGGCTGTTTCCCGTCGTCGTGTTGGCCAGAACGGGGCGGAAGATGCCGATACAGGGTGGTACGTTTCAGGCCGGTCTTTTCGGTGATTTCACGGATGCTTGCTCCCTTATCGCGGAGCATGGCTGCGTGTTCAAGCTTGGATGGATCTACTACGGACGGACGCCCGGTCCGCCGGCCATGGGCAGCTGCGACAGCCCGGGCGTGGGAGGCGCGTTCGGTGGCATACGTGCGTTCCATTTCTGCGAACAGCGCCAACATGACCACGGCAAGCTGTGCCATCGGACTGTCGGGGTCGGAGGTATCGATGGGCAGGGGATCAGCTAGGGTGCGTACGCCTACCCCCGCTCGTTAAGTTCGTGCATCAGGTTTAGGGTGTCCCGGACCGTTCGGCCGAGCCGGTCCAAGGTATGAACGACGAGCACATCACCTGACCTCGCATGGTCAAGTGCCCCTTGGAGGCCGGGCCGGTTTCTTGTGGCACCGGATTTCTTGTCGGCGAACACTTTGGTGATGCCTGCGGAGGCTAATGCGTCCAGTTGCCGGCCTAGGTCCTGTTTGGCTGTGGAGACCCTCGCGTATCCGATTTCCATGTTTCGAACGTACCGAAAGTTATCTTTGTGACGGTCGACTGTTGCAGGTGTTTTGGAATTACATACGGGACGGATATGTTTCGCGGGATCTCGGATTCGGATGGGCGGGGGAGTGTCCCAAGCGAGGTGTCCCACTTCCAAGGAACTGGGACACCAGCGGGGCCAGGAGTATCTGGTATTTGGGGCGTGGAACAGCGCACATGACCAACTCGTAGCGGAGTGGACGGGTAAGCCGGGGGCGAGGGTTGTCCGGGACCGTCTGTTTCCAAGGAGATGGAACGCTCAATGGGAGAGCCGGGGAAATTTTGTCGGAGACCTCCGAGATACTTAAAGCATGGATTCCCCGCCTGATTACCACGTTGATCTAACGCCATTTCGCGTGGAACGCGATGGAAGATGTTGGTGGTGTGGTGCCATAGCTGACAGCCAGGAACACAAATACAAACGAACGGATCTGGCGCGCCTGCAAGGCGATGGGCCGAATCTTGTATGGGGTGGCGATGAAGAAAGGCTCCACTACATCAAGAGCATTAGAAAGTCGTCCGCCGTCAGGTTTGAGAAAGACCTGTGTAGGCGATGCAACGACACTCGCAGCCAGCCTTTTGACCGAGCTTATGAAACGTACTCGGCGTACGTCTGGGAAAACGCGGAGATTCTATGGGATGCCCCAGGGTTGGATATGAGGGCGATCTTTGGGGCCGACTGGAGACAAAAGCAGCTGGACCTGGGCCGCTATTTCGCCAAGCATTTCGCGTCTCGAATGGTGCTTGATGGCCTACCTGTTCCAGCCGGCCTACTCGATTTTCTGAACGGTAAGAGGGTTGCCAAGAACGTGCGCTTCTGCTTCGCTCTCGATGAGGCTTTGTGGCTCCTGCGAAAACACGGTGATCCTCAAGGGGCACCCATACAGGGACTTTGGCTTCGCCCCACGATGGCCTGGGTCAGCTCCGATGGCAAGCACCTGCGAGGGTACGAAACGGCCACATACTTGGGGCACGTAGGAGTTTTGTTCTCTTGGTTCCCAGAGAAGAAGCGTTTGGACTCGTTCTTCCCTCACGTTCGCCCCGTTCTAAATGTCGTGAAGGCCACGGACGAGATGATGGAGATCATCGAGGGTTTGAAAGCCCGGAAGGGCTGACCGGCAACAGTTCGAACAGCAGGCCACAAGGCAGAATGGGCTTATGTGCGGCAGATACGTGATGTCCAAGGCAACGAGTGATCTTCTGAGCCATTTCGAGGCCAAGGAAGTTGAGGGCAGCCCTCCAGGGCCGAGCTGGAACGTCGCCCCGACCCAGAACGTGCCGATCGTGGCCGAACGCCTCGACGAGGGCACCCTTGACCGGCGCCTGCTGATAGCCAAGTGGGGTCTGGTGCCGTCCTGGTCAAAGGACGTCAAGATCGGGTCCAAGCTCATCAATGCCAGGAGTGAGACGATCCTGGAAAGCCGTCGTTCCGTTCAGCTGCGGTCAAGCGCAGAGCCATCTTGCCAGCCGAGGGCTACTACGAGTGGCAGAAGACCGAGGACGGCAAGAAGATCCCGAACTATCTGTTCTCCGAGAAGGAACCGCTGCTGGGCTTCGCCGGCCTCTACGAGTTCTGGCCCGATCCGGAGCTGCCCGAGGACGATCCCGAGCGGTGGTTGCTGACCTGCACAGTGCTCACCACAACGACACAGGACGCGTTGGGACACGTCCACGACCGTTCACCGGTCATCATCCCGCAGGACCGCTATGCGGAATGGCTCGACCCTGACCTGACCGACAAATCCGATGTCCAGCACTTGTTGGACTCCTTGCCGGAACCAACGTTGACGCCCCGGATCGTCAGCACCCGTGTGAATAGCGTCCGGAACAACGGACCCGAGCTGATTGAACCAGCCGAGTGAGGTACCGCGCGGTTAGGATTGGCCTCGTTAGGGCAGTTCCCCGTATTGCCGCCCGTGGGGGTGGGCAGCATGAAGGAGGATCACGCATGGCAGGAAAATTCGAAGTTTACAAAGACAAGTCCGGTGGCTTCCGGTTCCGGCTGAAGGCCGGCAACGGTGAAGTTATCGCCAGCAGTGAGTCATACACCACCAAGGCCGCAGCCCTTAGTGGCATTACCTCGGTGAAGAACAACGCCGGTTCCGACGTCGTGGACCTGACCGACTCCTAGCCCCGCGATCCGCCAACATATCGAACGCAAGGCCCCCGCAAGCTGCCGGAGAGCAGCAGTGGGGGCCTTGCTGCGTCAAGTGCGTGGTTTAGCGGTTCTGGTTTTTGTCGGTGCCTACTGCAAGACTTCTGTCAGGAAACCCTGACAGGAAGGCGTGAAGCCATGGGTTGGACATCCAACGACTACCAACACGAGGGCTATGTGGCTGAAATCGCACCCGACGGACGCCTCTCAGGAAGCTCAACCAGTGCGGGAATACTCTTCCACGGGATCACCGGACACTACCAACCGGCAGGAGAATCCGACCCCAATGAGGAGATCGTCCCGCACGACCTCATTATGAGCTGGCGTGGTGCCTGCACCTGTGGGTGGCAGGGAGAGCTGTGGCAACGGGTCCTCACGCCTGAAGAGGCTGACATTGCTACGCGGAAGGAATACGTCCCCTTAGGGGACGCCGCGTATGTCTCGATGGAGGTGGAGGACGCCGTTCAGGAGGAATGGCATGTCCACATCGCACCGTCCGAGGCAATCCTGGGTGTGGAAGCAGCGGCGAAGGAGCACCGACAGGCCGGCCACCGGCTGGACAAGACCGTCGCGGCCGCCAAAGCAGCAGGCGCTTCCTGGACCGACATCGGGCGGGCCGCCGGGATCAGCCGCCAAGCCGCGCACGAACGCTGGGCCGACAAGTAACCCTGCCCGGTGCCGCCCAGGTCTAGGGTGGGCAGTTCCACTCGGGCAGGCGTGCGTTGAGTTCCCTGATGCGGTGAGGGTACTGGCGCTTCTTTGCATGGACCCGTTGCCTGGCGACCCAACAGGCCAGTGCCCGTTCTTTGGGGTCCCAGGCGCTGCGGTGCGGGTGCCTGCCGTTCTCCTTGACCCATTCGATGAATTCGGTGGCCCTGCTTTGCCAGTGACGTTCGACGTTGAGCGCGACCCCGTCCAGCCAGCCAGGGAACGCAGCATCGAGCGCCTGGGTGGCTTCCTTGGCCAGCAGACCTCGCCGTTTCTGGTTTCGCAAAACAATGAGAACCCCTGCAAGCCGCTCTGTCTCGCTCCCGCTCTGACCGTCAGGGGCAGGCAGACTCCCGGTCTGCTGTACATAGGCGGCTATCTGCTGGGCCGATTCGACGTATGACTGTCTGTCCTGGTCCGAAAACGTCTCCCGCCATTCGGGCAGGCGCGAATCCAGTTCCTTGACGCGGGCGGGAAACCGTTCCCGACGGGCATCGTGTCGTTGCCGGTTCAGCCACTTGCTGAGGAAGCGTTCTGCAGGGTCATCAGCGGAGGGTTGCGGGAATCGGCCATGCTGCCGGACCCAGGCAATGAACTCGTCCGCTCTGCTGTGCCAGAGCTCGGTGGCGTGATCGGCCCGGGCAGTCCAGTCCGGGTGCGCCTGATCCAGGATGCGGGCAGCGTCGTCGGGCAGGTTCCCCGCCGCGTGGAGCCTACGAAATCTTTGGAGAGCGAGTGCCAGGCGTTTATGTTCGCCGGATGGTGGCGTGTGCTGAGTCGGAAGGTACCCGTTCTCCTTGTAAAACCCGGATATCAGCTGGGCTGTCTCTTCTGCGCTTCGTTTGTCCCGGCTCTTGGGGCGCTTGCTAGTCCGTGCGGATGGCAATGGCTTTAGAGCCTTCCGGTATCAGTGCTTCAGCGGCCGCTTTGGCGGCATCGTACGTATCGGCCTCGGCGTCCACGTGGCTGAGTTCGCCGTTGCCGGCCACTACGGTCAGGATCACTTTCACCCCCATATCCTAGGCCGCACTCTCCAGGAAGGTCTGTTCCAGGGTCGCTTGCAGCACGGAGGCCTTGCCGCTGCGTCGGAGATCCACGGGCCGGGTCCCCTGCAGGGCAGGGGAAGGGACCATCATCCACAACGCGAAATAGTTGTGTGGGATCCGTAGCTCCATGGCCCGTTCGAAGAGTGCCACGACCACGGGGTTCAGGGTCAGGTCGGATCGGAACTGGTAACCAGGGCAATACGTTCCTCCATCCATAAAGACCCGTGCGAGTTGTCGCATGGCTGGTTCGGGATCCTCGTGAATGGCGGAGAGCCGTTCGTGGACCTGTTCCAGGCTGGGTAGATGAAACTCGTTGCGGATCCGCTCCCACAGTTGCTCCGGAACGGGGGAGCGGTACAAATCAGCGGGCACTAGCTGATGGACTCCAGCTGCCAAGCGGTAGCCAAGGGCTCCCGCCGCAGCGTGAAGGTGCGCAGCTCCGCGTTGGCGGAGGGAAGTGTGGCTTGGACCTGCCAATGCTCGACGCTGACCAGGTCGCCGGTCCCTACCGCTGCCCTGGTCTGGGTTTCCCACCACGAGTCCCTGGTGAACCAGTGCGCGGTGTGGACGTCGGGATCGACCATCCAGATCCGGCCGTCGTAACGGATCGCCAACGGGGCGCCGTCGGGGCTGAAACGGACATCGACCTCATGGCCGGTTGTGGGGTGTTCGGGTGCAAGGGTCATTGCGTTTCCTTTCTTGCTGGGCGCCGGTCAGGCGGCCTTGACGAGGGGGAGTTCGTCCCAGTGGGTGGTGTACCTGGGGGAGAGCATGTCGCGTTTCATGGACCAGTCGGGCCCGCCCTTGATCCCGGCATGGCCCAGGCCGATGGAGCCGCGGCCGTATCGTTTGGCCACGTCTTCGAGCAGGATCCCGATGCCGCGTTCTTCGTGCGGGTTCTCGAACAACTCCAAGGGCTTCTGGTTTCCGGACGGGCGCAGGTCGGTGACCATGATCCCGGCCCGGACGTACTTCACGCCCTCATGGATCTGGGGAAGCAGCGCGTGGGCTGCCCGGGTGAGCAGAACCGGGTCCGCGGTCGGCATGGGCAACGCCAGACAGACAGAGGGGAAGGATTTTTCGTTCGGGTTGAAGTGCGACGTCGCCGCGAACGCCGTCAGCACCTTGGCTTGCAGGTCGTGTTTGGCCAGCCGGGCAGAGGCCATTTGCGCGTACACGCTCATGACCTGCCGCAACCCTGCCGTTGTGGTGATCGGTGTGGAGAAGGACCGGGAGAAGATCAGCTGGTCCCGGCCGATCCGTTCCTCTTCCATCGGGATACACGGTGTGCCCTGCAGTTCCAGGACGGTTCGCATCATGACGATGGAGAACTTGTCCCTGATTGCCACCGGGTTCGCCCGGGTCAGGTCCAGGATCGAGAAGATCCCCATCGCGTTCAGACGCTTGGTGAGACGTGTGGCTACGCCCCAGATTTCGATCACGGACAGCTTGGCCATCAGCGCTTCGCGCTGCTCGACCGGTACGGACTCCCACCGACACACACCCCCAAAAGCTGGGTTGTTCTTCGCCCACTTGTTGCAAAGCTTCGCCAAGGTCTTCGTTGGTGCGATCCCGACGCAGACCGGCACGCCGACGTTCCGCCGGCACGCGGCCTTCATCTCCCTCCCGAGTTCCAGCAGCTGATCGGGTTCGCCCTTGACGCCCAGGAACGCCTCATCGATGGAGTACACCTCAACCCAAGCGGAGTAGCGGCCCAGCAGCTCCATCACCCGGGCGGAGATGTCCCCGTACAGCTCGTAGTTGCTTGACAGGGCCACCAGACCCCATTCCTTGGCCCGGGGCCGGAGCTTGAACCACGGATCACCCATGGCAATACCCAGGCGCTTCGCTTCGGGGGAGCGGGTCACCGCGCAGCCGTCATTGTTGGAGAGCACGATGACCGGCTTGCCTTCCAGGGAAGGATTGAAGGCGCGCTCGGCGGAGGCGTAAAAGCAGTTCACGTCTACATGCGCGATCTCCTGCATCCGGCGCATCACCGCGGGCTTAGACATCGCGGCCGCCGATCGCCCGTTTAACGGAAAAGCGCGCATTACACATGGTGCAGGCACCTCGTGGCCACGCCCCAGATTGTCAGTTCCGACAAGGCCGGAACCTCGATATCGGGGAAGCATGGATTGTCCGCCTGCAGGATCACGCCCGTGGGTGTGATCCGCAGCCGCTTGATCGTCAGCTCCCCATCCAGGACCGCGACGACCACGGAACCGTCCTTCGGTTCCAGTGCCCGGTTCACGACCAGTTCGTCACCGTCACTGATCCCGGCCTGTTCCATGGACTGTCCGCTGACCCGGACGATGAAGGTGCTGGTCACGTCCTTGACCAAGTGTTCGTTGAGGTCGATCCGGCCGTCAAAGTAATCCTGGGCGGGGGAGGGATAGCCGGCAGCCACCGCTACCGGTGCCAGCAACGCCCTCACCAGAGAGAGTCCCGCATCTATCACACGGGGGCCAACTATCACGCCCACAACACGCCCTTTATTCGAATATATGTTCGGATTAACTGTACTCCAAGGGGACCGACAAGATAGCCGCCTTAGGGGCGGTGTGGACGGCTTGCACGCCAATAGGGGACAGCTTTGAGCTGTGCGGAGGGCTCCACCTGACCCCAGTGGGCACAACCCGTCCACCGCGACTGGTACGAGCTACTTCTCCAGGTGCGGGGGAAGTTCGACGTCGGCAGGGTCAAGCTCCGGTCTGGACCGAAGCAGGGAAAGCGGGTGTCTGAAGGATTTACCGGACCATGCGACGTCGGCCGATACCTCGACCACGATCGGTTCCACCAGTGTCAGCTGAACCGGGCCCTTGTCTTTGCTAAATCTGTTCAACGAAGTTTCGCTGATCTCTTCCGGCCAGGGATGCCCGGGCTGCGCGGGGCGGAGCTGGCGGCCCAGCTCACGCCCTACCCGGGTGGAGAGGACCGTGGACCGGCCGACGATCCGCAGCTGCCCATCGACCGGCAAACCGGCGATAATGGACTGAGGTTGCGATATCGGGCCGATGACGGCCGCGCAAACCGCATCGAAAGTGCTTTTTGTCTTCAGCTTCAACCAGGAGCGCGAGCCATCATATGGCTGCGCCCCTCCCTTGAACACCAGACCCTCCACCCCCGTGGGCGGCAGGTCCTTCAACCAACTCTTCGCCAGTTCCATGTCCGTGGTGGTGGGGGAGAGGTTCAAAGGAGCGGCCCAGTCGCGGGCCAGTTCCTCGAGCAGCTGCCGGCGGCCCGTGAACGGAACACCCCGGATATCCTGCCCGGCAACGGCCAGCACATCAAAGGCCGCGAACGCGGCGGGCAACTCGTGGACCAGAGCCGGCAGAGCCGCCCTGGAGCTGACCATGCGGCGCTGCAGCGCCTCGAAGTCCAGCCGGTCCCCGTTCCAGATGACCGCCTCTCCATCCAGGACGACACCTGGAGGGACCTGCGCCCGCACAGCAGCGCAGAGCTCAGGAAAAATGCGAGAGAGTTCTTTGCCCTGCCGGCTCCACAGAGTCACCCCGTCAGAATCGTTTAAAACGATGGCCCGGTAGCCGTCCCATTTGGGTTCGGCCCAGATCCCGCCCGGGAGGGCAGCGGGTCCGGGGAACGTCTTGACGAGTTTCGCCAGGGCAACAGCAACCGGTGGTTGCAGTGCCCGCGGAAAGGACTCGCTCATGGGATCCCGTTCTGTTCGTGCCGCTCCGGCCGGCCAGGCCATAGGAGTGCCGCCCGGTTACAACTCCACGGGGTGCTCAACAGCGAATCGCACGGGGGACTCGCCTTTGACCAGGTTCTCCGGTTCGGGATTCATGACAGACATGGTGATCTGATCGATGAAGTATTCAATATCCGCTTCGGGGACATCATCTCGGGGTTCCATGGGGCCGGGCCGGCCAACTTCGAACCCGGTGATCTCGTCGTACTCTTCCACGCACATCTGCAGGGTTTCCTGAACTGCGTTCGCGAAACCCTCGGCCGTCTCCGGATCCAGGAAACCCTGGATCTCCAACTCAGCGCTCTTGTCCTCGTTCTGGACGTTCACTTTGAAACCCAGCATGTGTTGCTCCTTTGAGTATTTGGGATTAGTCGCCCGGCATCTGCCAGCACACACGGCAAAGGGGGCGTCTCTCGCTACGCTCACCCTGCCCAGGAACAAACGTATGAGACACAACGAGTGAAAGCCGGTGGTCACCTCGTAGCCGGCATAAAAGACCACCGAGGCGGTAGTGAATCCTCGTTCGCATCGGAATCATAACCATCCCTCTCGTTGTCACTACTCATCCAAGCATGGGCCAGGGGACCGACAGAATAAGGACCTTCGCTGCGCTTCGGCCTGTAAAAGCTTCTTTTTTGCCCTACATGTGGCTGGGTTGTTCTCCGTACAAGGCCACTGATCGTAGCCGTCCGGGGGCCCGACCCGTCAACCCACGCAACCGGGCAATCCCACGCGGTCGCTGCGCTCCCTTATTTCGCGGGATTCCCCGGTCGCTCTCCGGGGTTGACGGCCCACCCTCGACCGGCTGCGACGTGGGGGCCTCGCACGGCGGGGCAGGAAGGAGGTGGCTACATGAGCATCGACGAAGCGATCAAGCTCGCGACTTCGGTCGTGAGCCTGATGACAGCTGTCATCGCTCTACTCTCCACGCGGAACGCGCGCTTAACAAGCAAACGCTCCCGAGCTGCAACTCGGAAGCGTAAGCGTAAAGCAAGGAAGTAGGTGTAGCTACTAAACCCGGTGGTCGTGACCGCTTAGGTTGCGGCCACCGGCTCCTTCTCAGACTAAGTCCTACTCACCGATAAGGAAACCTCATGGAACCACTGGACATCGCGAACTTCGTTCTCTCACTCACAGCACTGGGAGCAGCGATCATGGCCTACCGCGCCAACTCAAAAGCCCCCAAGGGCTAGACCGGATTCCGGGGCGGGCCTGCCACGCGGCGGTCCGCCCTACCGGGCCGGGTTGCCCTTCGGACTCCGCATGAACCGTCCTACGAAGTCAGCGGGTTACCAACACAATCGCTATCGCCACCCCAAGGAGGGCGGCACCTAGCCCGACAACGACCAAGTACCCAGGCTCTGGCCGGCCCATCAACTTGGTGCCCGTCCTACCAAACCTTGCTTGCTGAGAGCTTTCCATCAATTTGCTGAGCGCTTTGCGCTTTACGATCACGAGAACACCGATGACTACGGCCACACCCGCAACAACGCTTCCAACGAGTAGCTCCACGATTCAGATACCCCATCCTAAAGATTGAGGCCAGCCTAGCCTCTTAGGGCCAGCGTGCTCGCGGGGCTCGCACCCCTTTTGGGCGTCCACTCCGCTTCGCTCCGTGGCCGGCTGTTGGGCCCGGTCCCGACGTCGCAGAGCTCCGCCGTGCCCGTGCCTGTTCTGTCTACGACGTTTTTTGGCTGCTGTCCTTCGGATTGTACGTGTCCGCTCCACCCCGTCTAGCCCCTCCAAAAGCAGTCGGGGCCGGCGGTCCGAAAATTCTTTAGCCAGGGATCCTCGCTAGCTCGGATCCCGCAAGATTTTTCTGCCCTTGCCCTGCGGGTAGACAGGCTTCCGTCGGCCACAGCTCCGCAAGCTTCGCCAGCAGCCAAAAAACAACGGGGGGAGAGGGGAAGCTGGCCGGTCACCTAAGCCGCCCCACCCACCACCTTTCTCGGCAAAAGAAGGAGCAACACCATGAACGCAGTCATCAAAATGACCGTGACCACCGTCGATACAGAAGAAACCATCCATGACGTGCCCGTGCTTGTGAACTACCACATGAACGACGGATACGACTGGATGGACGTCATCAGCGAACACGGCTGGGCCGTGATCCCCAGCTGGGGCTGCGACGGCTGGGACCTTGGCCAATGGCCCTATGTCATGGTCGCCGGAATCCGCACCGCTGATGCGATCGGCAACCTGTTCGGCATGGCGACCTACTGCGAGGGCGACGTGAAAACGACGTTCTACCGGACCAAGGCCCGGTGGTGGGCCGCGATCAGTGAACAGGCGTTCTACCACTGGAAGAACGGACAAGCCCAAGGACCGGCAGACCTGCCCCAAGCCGCCGCAGAACTTCCAAGCCGGTACCGGATTCCGCCCACGTTCCAAACAGCCGCCGCCTAACAGCCCCTCGACTCCGTTGCCCGGGGGCCCCCCCCCCCCCCCCCCCCCCCCCCCCCCCCAACGGCCCCAAACCAACAAAGGACCAAAAACAATGACCGAAAACCGCAGCATCGCCAACAGCCCCGCCCAAGCCGTCGTGTTCCTCGAAACCCTCGCCGCAATTGTGAAGAAGTCCCCCGTGACCTACAGCACCGATGGAGCCGCAGAACTCGCCGCACACATCCGAGGCATGGCCGAAGCCGTCAATGCCGAGGCTCACGTGAACCCCGTCGAGCTGGATAACGCCCGGCAATACTCGGCCTTGGACTGGCACAACGAAGCCATAGCCGTCCTGTTCGCCGCAGAACACCGCCCCACCTTCCACTAGCACCAGCGGGTGGACCGTTCGCCCGGTGAGGGCGGACGGTCCCCGGAAATCAGGAGACAGCACCATGACGGACTTTTGGGACGCGGACGGCGATTTTGACTACGAAGCCCACCACGAAGCGGGCCAACGCAACAAAGCAACTGAGACCGCCCAAAGGATCGGTTACCCAGCCATGGCCGACGCGTTCCACTACTTCGGTTTGCAGGACAGGCCGAATTCAACGTTCACGCCCGAATTGCTCACTGCGCTGGACACGCGACAGGTCCAGCTGGAAAAGATCGAAGCGGCACCCGCAGATGAGGAAATAAAGCACCTACAGCGGCAGGCCGAGGAAGCTACCCGAGCGATCTTGGCAATGATCGACAGCGCCACATAGACAACGTGGGCCGTTCGCCTTGTGTGGGCGGGCGGTCCGCCGCAGGTGACCGGCCTAGGTGGGAGGTTGCCGGCGACGGACCGCCGTTCCCGCAACGGGGCCGGCACCACTCACCTGATGCGTGCGGCAAGCCCGGGCCGGGATTGACCCGCGCGGATCAGCGTTGGCCAGGGAAAGCATGCTCGCAGGGCTCGCACCCCTTTAGGGCGTCCACTTCGTGGCCGGCTGTTGGGCCCGGTCCCGACGTCGCAGAGCTCCGCCGTGCCCGGCCCTGTTTGTCTACGACGTTTTCTGGTTGCTGTCCTCCGGATTGTAGGCGTCCACTCCACCCCGTCTAGCCCCTCCGCTTCGCTCCGGGGCCTGCGGTGCAGGAAATGTCCCTCCGGCGCTCCTGCGTCGCTTATTTCCTCCGGGAATTTCCCACACCTTGCCCAAGGGTAGACAGGCCTCCGCTGGCCGCCGAGCAAGCAAGCTTGCCAGCAACCAAAAAACAACGGGGGGAGAGGGGAAGCTGGCCGGTCACCTAAGCCGCCCCACCCACCACCTTTCTCGGCAAAAGAAGGAGCAACACCATGAGCAACGCCACCGCAGCCCCCAAAGGCATCACCGCCCTGATCTACCGCGACGCCCTGGGCACGGACTTCTCCAATCAGGGCATTTCCGCCCGCGTCATGGAGGTAACCGTCATCGGCGAGGGCATCGACCCCGTTTTCGAAGCCACTGAGGAACGGCCCGCCGTCCGACTTGTCAAAAACGAGAGCTTCCACCGCGAAACCGTGACCCACGCCGAGCCAGTCGCCCCGGACGACGAACCCGCCCCGTGGTACATGTTCGGCGGCACGTTCATCTTCAGCAGCGACTCACGATTCCGACGCGCAGCCGGACAATACGGAGCCATCCCGCTCCACGACCGCCGCGAGTAGACCGGAGGGTGGCCGGTCTTTCGGGGCCGGTCACCGCGCGGGCGGTCCGCCGCAGGTGGCCGGCTCTTGTGGGTGGTTGCCGGCGACGGACCGCCGTTCCCGCAACAGGGCCGGCACCACTCACCTGGTGCGTGCGGCAAGCTTTGGCGGGGATTGACCTGGGCGGATCCGCGGGAGCCAGGGGAGAAGCATGCTCGCAGGGCTCGCACCCCTTTGGGCGTCCACTCCGCTTCGCTCCGTGGCCGGCTGTTGGGCCCGGTCCCGACGTCGCAGAGCTCCGCCGTGCC
>NZ_JAJOHP010000149.1:0-1091 GCF_021109375.1 Arthrobacter sp. AK01 | reverse complement strand
CCCCCCCCGCGCCCCCCCCCCCCCACCCCAACCACTCACTTTCTCGGCAAAAGAAGGACCCACATCATGACTGAAAAACTCACCCTCACCAGCCCCGCTGACCTGCTGGCCTACGTCCCGCACCTGCTCGGAAGAACCCCCACCGAATCCTTCGTCGTGCTGACGGCCACCGCGGGAGCACTTGGCGCCACGCTGCGCGTGGACGCACCCATGGACGCGGCCCCGCTGGGTTTCGCCCAAACGGTGACCAGCCTCGCGGCACAGGACGAGAACGCCACGGCCTGCTACCTCATCGTCTACACCGACGAAACCAGCACCGATGCCCGTTTCCCCTACGCGGCCCACGTCGCGGCCCTGGGCAACGAACTGGCCACGGCACGGATGCCAGTCCGCAAGGTCTACCTCGTTACCAGCACGCACTGGGCCGCTTACGGCAGCACGGAGCGGAACCCGCTGGAGCAGATCAAGGACAGCAACGCCAACGCTACTTTGACCTTCAGGGGAAGCGCCCCGGCCGTGGACGTCTATAACCCGGCGTTGCTGGGCAAATGGGTTGAGCCGGTACAGGTGCCCGTCCGCACGGAGGAATCCGTTGAGGAAGCACGCCGCGAATGGGGCGCTGCGCTGGAGACCCCCGGAATGCCGGACCATGAGACCGCGCGGAAGCTGGCGGCATGGTTCCAAGACAAGTACATCAGGGACTTCCTCATGGCCGACATCATCACCACGAACAACGGCGTCGTCATTGACATCATTTTGGGCAAGTTCAACGGCCGCCCGGACTGGAAGCGCGTGGACCACGCCGAAACCATTGCGTTCGAACTGATGAAGGCCGTCCCGGAGGGCCAGCGCGCACCCATGCTGACCCTCATGGGATGGCTGCAATGGCTCAAAGGCTCCGGAAAGCACGCCGCGCGTTACCTGAAACTGGCTGTCGAGGACGTGCACGGCTACCAGTTCGCGGAACAGTTGTACGACCTGATCAGCAGTGTCTACATCGCAGAAGTCGCCAAGAACCAAGAAACCGCCTATAAGCGCCCCACCAGCTAACCGGTACGGCCGGGCAGGATCAGCAACGGTCCTGCCCGGCC
>NZ_JAJOHP010000148.1:0-1137 GCF_021109375.1 Arthrobacter sp. AK01 | reverse complement strand
CCCGCGCCCCAACCCCAGCTCCCCGGGGGGGGGGGGGGGGGGGGGGGGGCCTTTTCTGCCTATTCTCGTCCAACAACCTGGGGGGGGGGGGCGGGGGGCGCCCCCCCCCCCCCCACCGGTGGGTTTAGCTGACGAGTAGTTCGGCCAGTTCTGCTGCGTCGGAAACCAGGGCCGCCGTGCCTTCCTTCAGGAGCCTGTGGCAGCCTGCCGAGTTCGCGCTGTGCACGCTTCCGGGTACTGCCGCCACATGGCGGGCAAGGGTTTCGGCGTGGTGCGCGGCGTTCAGCGCGCCGGAACGCCACCGGGCTTCGACCACACAGGTGACCCCGGATAGGGCGGCAATGATGCGGTTCCGCTGCAAAAAGCGGTAACGCGTAGGCGCGCTTCCCGGGGGCTGCTCTGAGACGACCAACCCGTTCGCCCTGATCGCGGCCGCGAGGTCGGCGTTGCCGGACGGGTAAACCCGGTCAAGGCCTCCGGCCGCAACCGCGATGGTCGCCGGTCCGGTGCCGGTAAAGCCAGCAAGCGCGCCACGGTGGGCGTGCGCGTCGATGCCGTAGGCCAGGCCGGAGACAATGCAGATTCCACGCTGGGCCAGTCCATGGGCCATCTCACCGGTGACAGCTGCGCCGTAGTTGGTGGAATCGCGGGAACCGGTCAACGCCGCCGCGCGCTGTACCGCGGGGATCCCCTGAGTGATGTTCCCGACGTACCAAAGCCCATACGGAGCATCCGGCAGATCATCAAGGCCGATGGGCCAGTGTTCGTCACCGGGGATAAGGAAACCTCCGCCCAATCGTTCGATGGTGGCAAGATCCCTTTCCGCGTCCACGTCAGGGATCCGCTGCGCCCAGCGGCGCAACCCTTCGCTCAACTCCGCTTCCGTGATGTGGCGGAAGGTGTGGGGCGCTTGCGCCCCGGTTGCTACCCTCAGGGCCGCGTAGGCGCCCAAGGCGTGGACAAGCGCCCGGCCAGTGGAGTCCTGGGGATCGAAAAGGCGAGTCAGGGCGGCGCGTGCAATGCGGTCGTTCATGGTGTTGCTCCTTCTTTTGCCGAGAAAGGTGGTGGGTGGGGCGGCTTAGGTGACCGGCCAGCTTCCCCTCTCCCCCCGTTGTTTTTTGGCTGCTGGCGAAGCTT
>NZ_JAJOHP010000147.1:0-1186 GCF_021109375.1 Arthrobacter sp. AK01 | reverse complement strand
CGGCGGTGACGATGAGGGATGGACCTGTCGATGGCAACGCGTAGGGAAATCACGAAGAAGTACGCAGCCGATTATGCGAAGTCGTCGAAGAATGCCAAGGGATTGGTTCTGGACGAGCTGGTCGCCGTCACGGGCTGGTCCAGGGCCAATGCCCGGCGGGCGCTTTCCACAGCGCGCAAGCGCAAGGGCCCTGCGAGGGTGGCGGTACGGAAGCCTCGGGGACGAACCTATGGCTATGACACGCTTAAAGTCCTGATCGGTGTGTGGCGGCTGGCGGGGATGCCCTCGGGCAAATATCTGGCCGCGACCATGGACCTGTGGCTACCGAAGCTCGAAGCGTTTGGTGAACTCGACACCAAGAGACTGACACCGGCTGTCAGAGTGCAGTTGATGCAGGTCTCCGGGGCCACGATCGACCGGCTCCTCAAACCCACCAAGGACGCGGACAAACCCAAAGGGCTCTCCGCGACGAAGGCCGGGCCACTGCTGCGTAATTCGATCACGGTCCGTAAGGCCGGCGACGAGCACGAACAGCTCCCGGGTTTCATCGAGGCGGACCTGGTCGTCCATTGCGGCCCCACCCTGACTGGGGAATTCGCACGAACCCTGACCGCCACGGACGTGTTCACCGGCTGGACCGAGAACGTGGCCGTCCGAAACGGGGCGCACGTCTGGGTCCTTGCGGCCATGGATGAGGTCGTGGCACGACTACCGTTTCCCTTGGTGGGGCTTGATACCGACAACGGCGGGGAATTCATCAACTACGCCATGATCGAGTGGGCCGGGAAGAAGGACATCTACTTCACCCGTGCACGGCCGTATAAGTCCAACGACAATGCTCACGTCGAGCAGAAAAACGGTGACGTCGTGCGCCGGCACGCCTTCCACTACAGGTACGACACGGCGGCCGAACTGAAGCTCCTCAACGCCCTCTACGCCTTGGTCCGGATCCGCCTCAACCTCTTTACCGCGACCACCAAAGCCATCGGCTGGCGCTCAAACAAACACGGCAAAAAGACCCGGATCTATGACAAACCACGGACCCCATACCACCGCGTCATCGACTCCGGGATCCTCACCGAGGCCAAAGCGACCGAACTTGCCGAACTAATGGAGACCACCAACCCGGCCGAACTCACCCGCGGCATCACCAGAATCCAAACCCAGCTCATCGCCCTCGCCGCCG
>NZ_JAJOHP010000146.1:0-1206 GCF_021109375.1 Arthrobacter sp. AK01 | reverse complement strand
GACGCGAAGGGTGAGATCGGCCGTGGCCTGGAGGTCATCGAGTTCGCCTGTGGCATCCCGCAGCTGCTCAAGGGCGACTACTCCGACCAGGTCTCCACCGGCATTGACGTCTTCTCCTTCCGCGAACCCCTGGGCGTGGTGGCTGGTATCACGCCGTTCAACTTCCCGGTCATGGTGCCGTTGTGGATGGCCCCGATGGCCATCGCCACCGGCAACGCGTTCATCCTCAAGCCTTCCGAGCGTGACCCGTCCGCCCCGATGCTGCTGGCCCAGCTGTGGAAGCGGGCCGGCCTGCCCGATGGCGTGTTCCAGGTCCTGCACGGCGGCAAGGAAACGGTCGATGGGTTGCTGACCCACCCGGACGTGGACGGCATCTCGTTTGTTGGGTCCACTCCGATCGCCCAGTATGTCCACGAGACCGCCACCAAGCACGGCAAAAGGGTTCAGGCGCTGGGTGGGGCGAAGAACCATGCCATCGTGATGCCCGACGCGGACCTGGACAACGCAGCCGACCACCTCGCTGCTGCTGCTTTCGGTTCCGCCGGGGAGCGCTGCATGGCCATCTCCGTCGCCGTTGCTGTGGGGGACGCAGCGGATCTGCTCGTGAAAAAGGTTCAAGAACGCGCCCTGGCCATCAAGGTCGCCAATGGCACCGAACCCGACGCCGACATGGGCCCGGTCATTACCCCGGCCTCCAAGGAACGCATCCTCCGGATCGTCACCGAAGCCGAAACCGCCGGAGCGGCGATGGTGGTGGACGGCCGCGACCTGGTAGTCCCCGGTCATGAAGATGGTTTCTGGGTTGGGCCTACCGTGATCGATCACGTCACGGCCGAAATGACGGCCTACGCCGAGGAAATCTTCGGACCGGTCCTGGTCGTGGTCCGTGTGGCGGATCTGGAGGAAGGCATCGCCCTGATCAACTCCAACCCGTACGGTAACGGCACGGCGATCTTCACCTCCAACGGCGCCGCAGCACGGAAGTTCCAGCGCTCCGTGACGGTGGGCATGGTCGGCATCAACGTGCCCCTGCCCGTCCCCGTGGCCTACCACTCCTTCGGCGGTTGGAAGAACTCCCTCTTCGGCGACAAGCACATCTACGGCCCCGAAGGCGTCTCCTTCTACACCCGCGGCAAAGTCATCACCTCACGCTGGCCCGAACCCACCCACGCCTCCGGCGCCTCCTACAACTTCCCCTCCAACTAG
>NZ_JAJOHP010000145.1:0-1207 GCF_021109375.1 Arthrobacter sp. AK01 | reverse complement strand
CGCGCCCCCCCCGCGCCGGCGCCCGCCCCCGCGGGGGCGCGGCCGGCCGCCCCCGCCCGCGGCGGCCCGCCGCGCCGGCCCGCCCCCCGCCCCCCCTCTTCTGTTGATCAGGCCTTGGTGGTGCTACGCCGCCAGCGTGGCATCCAACGTGATCTCGATGCTGGCCAGTGCGCCGGAAACGGGGCAGCCGGTCTTGGCGTCCTCGGAGATACGACGGAAATCCTCTTCTGAAAGACCCGGAACCTTGGCAGTCATCGTCAGGTGGCTGCCGGTGATGCCGGTGCCGGGAACGAACGTCACATCAGCCTTGGTGTGCACTTCTTCAGCAGTGAAACCTTCACCAGCAAGGGCGTGGCTGAAAGCCATGGAGAAGCATGCGGAGTGGGCAGCTGCAATCAGTTCCTCGGGGCTGGTCTTGCCGCCGGACTGCTCGGTACGGGCCTTCCACGTGACATCGAACGTGCCCAGGCCTGAGCTGTCCAGCGTTGTGTTGCCGGCGCCTTCAATCAGGTTGCCGTTCCAAACCGTGTGTGCGGTGCGTGTTGCTGCCATGTCCACTCCTTGGGGTCGTTGTGAGTCGGCAACCAGCCTTCGGCGGGTGCCACCGGGATCAATCCTATGGACTATGCTGCCGGACCGCACAGCCATTCCGCTGTCAGTGGATTGTGACCCCTAGACTGGCCGAATGGATACCGAAGAACAGGTAATTGGCACGCACGGCCGGGGGCCCAGAATCGCGTCGATCATGATCAACGCGGTCGATGCCGCCCACTTGGCCGCCTTCTGGTCGAAACTGCTGAACATGCCCGTTGCCGCAGAACATGAAGGTTTCATCTGGCTGCGGCCCTCGGAACCCGGCTACCCCCAACTGGCGTTTCAACAGGTCGCCGCGCCCACCGAGGGGCGACGCCGGCTTCACTTGGACCTCCACGACGACGATGCCACGGCTCTGAGGCGAAAGGCTGAGTCGTTGGGAGCTACTTTCGTCGGGGGACATGACATCGCGGATTTCCACTGGGACGTCATGCAGGACCCCGAGGGCAACGAGTTCTGCATCGCTCAGGAGTAGCAATTCCATAAACAGCAGCCGGGGGGGGGGGGGGGGGGGGGGGGGGGGGGGGGGGGGGGGGGGGGGGGGGGGGGGGGGGGGGGGTGGGGGAGCCGGCGAGGGAGGCGGGGGGGGGGGGGGGGGGGTTGGACCCCCCCC
>NZ_JAJOHP010000144.1:0-1265 GCF_021109375.1 Arthrobacter sp. AK01 | reverse complement strand
GGCAAAGTCATAGGGTCGTTGCAACGCTCTGATTGATGGAGCGTTTCATGGTCAAGTTGTTTCCTTCGGGTGCGCGTGCCGAGTTTGTTGATTTGGTGTGTGCGGGGGTCTCGGTTCTTGAGGCTTCCCGGCGTGTCGGGGCGGTGCACGCGACCGGGGGAAACTGGTGGGCTCAGTCTGGCCTGATGATGACGTTGAACCGTGGCGCTGTCGGGGGTCTTGCCGATCCTGCGCCTTCGGCAGAGGGACCTGGCCGGGCCTTGGGTCTGGGCGAGCGGGGGATGATCCAGATGGGTGTTCTGCTGGGGCTCAGTTACGCCAAGATCGGTGAATTGATTGGCCGGGATAAGTCCGTGGTCTGGCGGGAGGTGAAACGGCACAGAAGCGCGGACGGGAAGTATTACGCCTCGGTCGCCCACGCCAAAGCGCACCAGGACAGGCGCCGGCCCAAACCGTTCAAACTCGTCCAGGACGAGGACCTCTGCCGGCTGATCGGTGTGTGGATGGATGACGGGTGGAGCCCGAAATTGATCTCCTCAATGTTGGCGCACTACTTCGTCGACGATCAGACTATGCAGGTGAGCCACGAGACGATCTATCAAGCGCTGTATGTCCAAACCCGCGGGAACCTGCGGGCGGACCTGGCCGAAAAGCTCAGCCTGAAACGCAAGCAACGCGTTCCGCACACCAGTGACCGCCGTAAGAACAGCCCTTACGGTGAGGCATTCAAGATCAGCCAACGCCCGCCCGAGGTCCAAGACCGGGCAGTGCCTGGCCACTGGGAAGGGGACCTCATCATCGGGACCGACGGGACCGCGATCGGCACGTTGGTGGAACGCTCGACCCGGTTCACGATCCTGCTGCACCTGCCCGGGGACCACACCGCGGAGACCGTTGCCGCTGCGATGATCCGGGAGATGGCTTCCCTCCCGGATCACCTGCGACTCTCGATCACTTGGGACCGCGGAACCGAACTGGCCGACTACGCGAAGATCCAAACCGCACTCGAAACGACCCTGTATTTCTGCGACCCGCACTCACCCTGGCAACGCGGCACCAACGAGAACACCAACAGGCTCCTGAGGTTCTGGTTCGAGAAAGGCACCGACCTTTCAGTGCACACCCCCGAGGACCTCCGCCTGGTCGCAGCGAAACTCAACCGCCGACCCAGACCAACCCTGAACCTCGAAACACCAGCCAACCGACTAAACCAGCTGCTACAAGCGGCCTAACCCCCAGCGTTGCTCCCACCAGTTGACTTTGCC
>NZ_JAJOHP010000143.1:0-1385 GCF_021109375.1 Arthrobacter sp. AK01 | reverse complement strand
TTGGTATATTTGTTGTCTATTGTGTGTTTTTGTGTGTTATTTTTTTGGGGCTCTCCGCTCGTCGTGGCCGGGGGTTCCGCGTTTTTGTGGATTTCCGCGGCGCGCGCCGGCATTCGTCGCGGGCCCGCGTCCGGAAAGTTTTTACCAGCGGTAGTGTGCGAAGGCCTTGTTGGACTCGGCCATCTTGTGGGTGTCTTCGCGACGCTTCACAGCGGCACCAAGACCATTGGAGGCATCCAGGATTTCGTTCTGGAGGCGCTCGGTCATGGTCTTCTCGCGGCGGGCCTTGGAGTAGCCCACGAGCCAACGCAGAGCGAGGGCGGTGGAGCGACCCGGCTTGACCTCAACCGGAACCTGGTAGGTGGCGCCACCAACACGGCGTGAACGCACCTCGAGGGAAGGCTTGACGTTGTCCATGGCCTTCTTGAGAGCGGCAACGGGGTCGCCGCCGGACTTGGCACGTGCACCTTCGAGTGCACCGTAAACGATGCGCTCTGCGGTGGACTTCTTGCCGTCAACAAGAACCTTGTTGATCAACTGAGTGACCAACGGGGAGCCGTAAACGGGATCGGAAACTAGCGGCCGCTTCGGGGCCGGACCCTTGCGAGGCATATTACTTCTTCTCCATCTTTGCGCCGTAACGGCTGCGGGCCTGCTTGCGGTTCTTGACACCCTGGGTGTCGAGTGCGCCGCGGACGATCTTGTAGCGGACACCCGGAAGGTCCTTCACGCGACCACCACGGACGAGCACGATGGAGTGCTCCTGGAGGTTGTGGCCAACACCGGGGATGTAGGCGGTAACTTCCACGCCACCGTTGAGGCGAACACGTGCCACCTTACGGAGAGCCGAGTTCGGCTTCTTGGGGGTGGTGGTGTAAACGCGGGTGCAAACACCGCGGCGCATCGGGCTGCCCTTCAGCGCGGGAGCCTTGGTCTTGGAGACCTTCGGCGTGCGGCCCTTACGGACCAGCTGGTTAATCGTAGGCACTTTCGTGTTCTCCGTTGTTTGATCTCTGCCCCCACACACTGGCACCAGCCGGTGTAAACGTGGGAACTTTGGCGTTGCTCGTGCAGCCGGCCGAAACTCCGGTAGGCGTGCAAAAGTGCGGCATTCGTTGCGCATGTTGCCCGCAACCCGGAAACAGGCTCCACCCAGCACCATGAGAACAAAACCAAAATGATGCTGCGGCGGCCTTCATCCACTGCCACACAGAACAATTACCAAAAGTCTAGCACGGCTTGATCTGGCGCCTTAATCGGGTGTATGGAGGGGGGGGGGGGGGGCGCGGCCGGCGGGCCGGCGGGCCCCCCCCCCCCCCGCCGCCCGCCGCCGCAGTGGCGCGCGGGGGGGGGGCCCCCCCCCCCCCCGGGGGCGGGCCGGGCGG
>NZ_JAJOHP010000142.1:0-1482 GCF_021109375.1 Arthrobacter sp. AK01 | reverse complement strand
GTACGACGGGGGGGGGGGGGGGGGGGGGGGGGGGGGGGGGGGGGGGGGGGGGGGGGGGGGGGGGGGGGGGGGGGGTGGGGTGGGGGGGGGGGGGGGGGGGGGGTTGGGGGCGGGGCGGTTGCCACTGACTGGGCGTTCGAGGTCAGCGGTCATGGAGGAGTCCAATCACGCCCTGACACTATCTTAAATGAGAATGATTCGCATATATGAGGTGCCGAGGTGACCTTAAATGCCCACGTTGCTGGGTGGGATTGCTATGAGGTGTTCACCTTGGCGCGGGCAACCCGGCCGCGGGCAAACCAGTGGCTGGAACGCCCGCGGCGAGCTCGGCGGCGGCGAGGGCTTCGGCCAGGCGCTCGACGGCGGCCCGGTAGTCAGTTCCAGCTGTCACCCTGCAGTATTCGGCTTCCCGCATGGCCCGGGTGAGCGCCGCCGTTTCCGCGGTCCGAACGTCCGTCATGGCCGGAAAATCGATGGCCTGCGCTGGGTCCAGTTCGTAGCGACGCCACTGGGCAAGGATGTGGGCATGGCGGGCGGCATCGTCGGTAAAACCGGCACGACGGCGGGGCTCGGATGCGTGGATGCGTTCAACTTTGTGGATGCTGGCCAAGGTCCCTGCCGCAGTAACGATGGCGACCAGGACCATGATGAGCCCAGCCGGGGGCCATTGCACGGCAGGGACGAGGACGGCGGGAAGTATCACCACCAGGCCACCGAACAGATCCCAAAAGATCGTGTCCGGCTCCGGGCCGCGGCCGTAGGTCAGTTTCCTGTGCAGGACAAACGTGGTTGCTGCGGTTGCGAGAACCAGAGCTACACCCCACAGGAGCATCATGGCGGGCATCGGACCACCTCCAGGCGACATCACGTTGCTTTGATTTCAGTATGCGCCAGTGGCTGCGAGGATGCGAGGGGTCACGGGTGGCCCGGCACGCCGTGATTTGTCGTACCCGGGGCGTAGCCTAGGCACCATGAGACTGAAAATGTGCAGCATCCATGTCAAGGACCCCGCCGCAGCGCACACGTTTTATACGGAGACGCTGGGCTTCGAGACCCTCATGGCCATGCCTGAGTACAACCTCTTCATCATCAAGGATCCCGGCGCGGACAACAGCAATTCACCCGGGCTTCTGTTGGAACCCAGTGACAACCCCATCGCCTCCAATTACATGAACGCCCTGCACGAGTCCGGCCTGGCTGCCATCACCTTCGGCGTGCCCGATGTGCAGGCCGAATACGAGCGGTTGCTTGCCGCCGGTGTGACGTTCCAAGGCGAACCCTCCGAGGATCCCTCCGGCGTCAGCGCAGTCTTCGACGACGGTTGCGGCAACTTCATCCAGCTCCACCAGGACTAGCTAAACGGCAGTGGGGGGGGGGGGGGGGCGGGGGGCCGCCCCCGGATTTATAAGAGGGGGTGGGGCGGGGGGTGTTTTGGGGGGGGGGGGGGGGGGGGGGGGGGGGGGGGGGGGGGGGGGGGGGGGG
>NZ_JAJOHP010000141.1:0-1513 GCF_021109375.1 Arthrobacter sp. AK01 | reverse complement strand
ATGAACTGGTCCCCGTTTGTTGGACTGGCTAATTGGGATTTTAGGCTGCGAGGGTCTGGGCCCGGTATTGCACCGGGCTCAGGCCTTCGAGTTTGGTGGAGATCCTTTCGTTGTTATACCAGCGGATGTACTCGTGCAGTGCTGTTGCCAAGGCGTCGGTGCTGAGGAACCGGACGTGGTGGAAGAGTTCTTCCTTGAGATGTCCGAAGAAGTTCTCCATGACGGCGTTGTCGTAGCAGTTGCCCTTGCGGGACATTGACTGGGTGGCGCCGGCTTCGGTGAGCAGCTGCCGCCAGAACACGTGCTGGTATTGGAAGCCTTGGTCCGAGTGAACCAATGGTTTTTGTCCCGGTTCCAGGCAGGTGATGGCCTGAGATAGTGAGGTGTTGGCTAGTTCCAGGTTCGGTGAGTTGCCGATGGAATACGAAATAATTTGCCGGTCGAAAAGGTCCATGACTGGTGAGAGGTAGAGCTTCCGGTCCCCGACGCGGAACTCGGTGACATCAGTGACCCACTTCTGGTTCGGAGCGTCGGCGTCGAACTTCCGGTCCAGCACGTTCGGTGCAATCACCCCCTGCTCGCCTTGGTAGGAGTTATAGCGTTTCCGCCGCCGGATCTTGCAGCGCAAGGCCAGGGCGCGCATCAGTTTCAGCACGGTCTTCTTCGCCACCGTCCATCCTTGCTTCGTCAGCTCGGTGTGGATTCGGCGATGTCCGTAACGGCCGTGGTTGGTCGTGAAAACCTCCGTGATGGCGCTCTTGAGTGCTTCCTGCGGGTCCGGGGACAGGAGCCGGGCCTGATGGTAGAAGAACGTCGAGCGGGCCAGGCCCGCGGCCCGCAGCAGAACCGGGAGCGGGTAATCAGCCTTGAGGGCAACGAGGGCTTGAACCTTCACCGTCGTTCCTGCGCCCTCAAGGCCCGCAATTTTCCCAAGTAGGCCACCTCTGCCCGCAACAGTTCGTTCTCCCGACGCAGTTGCTCAAGCTCCGAAACCTCCGGGGCCTGCGGCGTCGCCCCGGGCTTCACGGACAGCATCGCACCAGGCTTCCGCGACGGCAGGGCCACGGGTTCCCCAGAAGGTGCGGCCTTCGGCTTCGCTGGCGTGCCGTTGCGTTTTGGCATCAGCCCGTCTTCGCCCTCCAAGCGATACGCTCTGACCCATTTCTGCAGCAGTTGCCGTGAAGACAGGCCCGCTTCAACGGCCAGGTCGGGACCGGTTTCGCCCGCCAGGAACCGCTGCACCAAGGCCAGTTTGACCTCGAAAGAGTATGACTTCGGCGCCTTGGTCACCAAGACTCCTTCCCCATGAATCCTCCATAACCCATACAGTCCCCTTACCGGCACCTGGGGCGCATCAAGGTACCGGGCCGCCGCCCGATAGCCAAGCCCTCTTTCAAAACACGCTACAGCCGACACCCGCTGCACCACAGACAAAGAACTACGCGAACACATAAAACTGCTCCCCTCAAATCGGAACTGAAATTCTCAGTCCAACTTCAGGGGAGCAGTTCAA
>NZ_JAJOHP010000140.1:0-1763 GCF_021109375.1 Arthrobacter sp. AK01 | reverse complement strand
ACCCCACACCACCCAAACCCCACCCCAAAACCAAGCGACAGCACGCCGTCGAGCGCCACGAACAGCGGCGCCCCAATCCAGGCAGGACCGAACGTCACCTGCGGGAGTCCGGCATCCCGAAATGCCGATGCAACCCGTCGTCGAGGAACCGCAGGATCGACGAGATCCTGTGCCCTTCCGGGGTCGGTTCAATGACCAGCAGCCCCCGGGGCCGGCCTTCGAGGTAGCAGACGAACCCCGGCCTCCCACCAGCGGTGACAGCCTTCAGCACATAGTGGCCTCCCGGCCGGCCGGCCGCACTAGCGCGCAGGAAACTGCCTACGGCATTCCGACCTGCGTAGCGTTCGCTGGCCGGAGGCATGGCCAACCAGCATTGGTCGGTAAGGAGTTCCAGGACTGCATCGACGTCATCCCGGGAGAAGGCGTCAGCGAACTTACGGGCAAGATCGGAGTGGTCCGCGCCCGGCACCGGCGGCACTGTCGCGGGTCTGGCAGAGCGGGCGCGCTGGAGGAGTCCCTTGGCCGCCGTCGGACCTATCGAGAGCATCTGCGCAGCTTCACTGACGGTGAAGTCCAATACGTCACAAAGCATCAGCACCGCGGCTTGGCGCGGCGGCATCCGCTGGAGGGCAACCACAAGGGCGAGCTCGATGCTTTCGCGGGCAATAGCTTGTAAAGCAGGGTCCAGCTCGTTGACCAGCTGGTCCGGGTAGGGCTGTAAATGCGGTTGGTCGAATCGGTCAGTCGGAACCGGTGGCGTGAACGGGGGAACGGGACGAGGACGGCGGCTTTGGTCACGTCGTGCATTGAGCGAACGAGTCGTGGCGATCCGATAGAGCCACGTCCGCAAAGATGACCGCCCGGAAAATCCAGGCAAGCCTTTCCATGCGGCAAGTAAGACCTCCTGCATCACATCGTCTGCGTCGTCAACTGATCCTGTGATCCTGTAGCAGTGCAGATGAAGCTCCCGGCGAAAGGGCGCGACGAGCGACGCAAATGCCTCTTCATCACCGGCCCTGGCGGCCTTCAACCCCGTGGACGTCACGGTTCAATCTTGGCACGCGCCCATCCGGGCGTTCCGATTCTCTTCGTTGTGGTGTCTACATAGACATAACCATCTACGAGAGGAACAGACCATGACTGGGAAAGAGGCCGGCGCAGTGGAGATCGGCGTGGCATACCACCGTGCGTGGACCAACGGCGACCTGGATTCAGCGGCAGAGCACCTGGCCGAAAGCGTTACCTGCCATGCGCCTTCGGGCACCTTCAATGGCAGGGCAGCTGTCCGGGCGTTCATGGAACCATTCGCTGCGTCGCTTACAAGTTCAAGGCTCCTGGCCGTCCACGGCCAGGACAACGAAGCAATCCTTATGTACGACACCGCCAGTAGGGCAGTGCAGAGCGCCCCCGGTGCGGAGCTGTACCGCGTTCAGGATGGTCAGATCGTGGAAATCCACATTATCTTCGATCGCCTGCCGTTCGCCTTGGCACGTGGCGACGTCCGTTAGGGCGTGACGGCGATGACCATCCGGCAAAGGCTCCACAGCCAGGTCTCGAGTGGACTCGGTCGGCCGTGGTGTGTGGGTGGTTAAATGTGAAGAGGCCCCCCCCGCGGGGGGGGGGGGGGGGGTTTTATTAATTCGTCCCTCCCCCGCGCGGGGGGTGGGGGGGCCTCTTCTTAATGGTTGTCCGGCGGTGTCCTACTCTCCCACACCCTCCCGGGTGCAGTACCATCGGCGCTGTGGGTCTTAGCTTCCGGGTTC